>NZ_JAMFRV010000183.1 GCF_026224925.1 Pseudomonas sp.
GCCCATGGATCGAACAATATGTACGAGAGCGGACGAAATCTTCTGGAAGACCGCAACGACACAGAAGGCCTCACTAGAAAGGCGTATCAAACCATAGCAACGGAATTTAACTATAGCACCCGGGACGGGAACATGGCTTATTACTTATCTGACCTAGGGCTATCTGCATACGGCCTACGACGACTAATTATTAAACCAGGAATTTTTAAGCTGTTTAGAACTATACCAACTGATTATATAATGGCATACAAAAGTATGGGAAAGGGCGCCTTACTCTTTGAAACCTATATAGATTATGAAACATTACACCAACTGCACGAAGAGGCTAAAAAGTGACTCCATGGTTTTTCCTATTTTTGGTGATAACCGGGGCAGCTGCCTCCCTATTTTTGAAAAGCTGCCTATCTGGAAATCGGTTAAATAGCAAAAAACTATTTTGCGGAGTAATTTTCAACGGATTATTTGCCATACCTTATATAAATATAATTGAACGTAGCGAATTTTTATTTCTTGGTATTCGACTCGATATCGTTCTAGAGCATCCATCGATCCCTTGGATTGCCTTCGCGGGCCTATTACTCCATCTGTTCGCACTTCCCAGTAAATCCAGTCATGGATGGTGGTTTCCACGAAAACCTACACCCATTGCGATTGATAATTCCGACCCGGAGATATCTTGGAACGTACATCGAAAAAAGATGTTTGAAAACTGGGGAAATAACTCGATAAAAAACCTCATCACCTATGCCCTGTGGATATCATTCAGTCTTTTATTCTGGTTGCCTACGATCCGGGATTGGGTTGCACGCTCTGGATAATTATAGATGCATACCTAAATCTATCAGTAGAAAATAAATCACATGAATAGTATTTTTACACACTCATTAATCATCACGCTTTCAGTGTTATTTTACCTCCCTGCGTTGTGGGCCAGATTTACATTTTCGGCGAATAAATTCTCACCGGGAATTTTTGCGATAGTGGTCGGATACAACATGCTTTTCGGAATTGTACATCAAATATTTTTAGAGGAAGGAACATTGCCATTTATTGGGGCAATCGACAACTCAAATATCGGCTGGCTGTCATGTTTATTTCTTATTGCCCATGCAGAAGCAGTACCTTTTCCATGGACGAGGAAACGATGGTTTTTTATGAAAAAATTTTCCCAAACACCATAATGAAGTAATATTAAGATGATCACATCTGCTTATGATGTATTCCGAAAGGTACGAAAACCCGACTCATGAAGATTATATAGACCCGTGCTAATAGACTCCGTTCGCGCTTACAAACAAGTGATCTGCACTTATCCTAGAAGTTCTTGGTGACGCAATAACTATTGAGCAACTATTAAAAATCAATGCACTACCGATCAAGGACACGTCTCCAACGAAAAATTAATACAATGCAAGCATAATAAATACCAACACCAAACTCACCAACCAATTACATACTCGATCAGCGATGTCAAAGCAGAAATAGACAGATATGAAAATAAAAATACGGTATAGCAGACGAGGAATATTTATTTTTTGGCAAAAATTCTTGTTGATTTTTAGCTGCGCAGGTTTTTACACCGCACTTACTATCTTTTTACTTGAAAAAATTATAGTTCTACACACTGACTCATGGAAATTCTTATCAACAGCACTATTCATATGCTTTATTATAACTGGCATCTACCTAGTTAAATCCCACTTAAAAAAAGCGGAAATCTATATCTATAACCTACGAACCTACGAACCTACTACAGGGCGATCCATGTCTTATAAGTTAGAAATTATATCGCAATACTCGCCAGAAGCAGTACGAGAGAGCAAACCAAAATTTTTCGTGGTCGCCCCAATAAAATTAGCCATCATGATGGTGATGACCTTGGGATTTTATTATTTTTATTGGTCATATAGAAACTGAAAACTGTACAAGGACTCGACAGGCGCCAAAATTTTGCCGTTTGTCAGGGCGTATTTAATATATTTTTTATCTACTCACTTTTTGGGCGGATCAATCACTGCAGTGAGAACTCTGGCCGTAGCGTTGCCTGGTCTTCAAAGTACGCGCCATTGCCTTAGTAGGGTTGCAGTTCTTTGGAATTATCCAGAGTCTGTATTTATTCTTTGAGCTAAGCCTAATTTTGTCTTTGGTTATTCTAGGCATCAGTACAACTTTGCTGATCCGCGCGCAGCGGGCAATCAATTATCTGGAGGAAGATCCCCGAGGTGACGGTAATGCCAAATTTACACCTCTTAACTATGTGTGGATGCTGTTGGGAATTTTGTGGTGGGGTCAAATGCTAGTGGGTGGCATTATTTTAATGGGCATGGCGAACGAAGAGACTCTGCAGCCTACACCCTAGCTGGCCTGCTAAGACGCCGGCAGATCCAACATCACTGATGCCTGACCTACCGCTTTCGCAGGCAAGTCTGCTCACACAGGGTTTTGTGTCGGCCCTTTGGCCAGCTGTATAACAACCAAGGTCCAAAGAAGATCGGCACACACAAACCTTTCGGGTGGGACTGAATCCGGTGGGAGTAAGCTTGCTTGCGAAGGCAGCACCGCTAGTTTCCAGACACACCGCATTTGAAACTCCTTACACACTGACTGTGGGGGTTGCTCTCAAACATAGGATCTCTCACAGATTCACATCACACCCATAAAAAAACCCGAACCTAAGTCCGGGTTTTTTTCACACCACCAAAACCACTAGTGCAGGATCTGGCTCAAGAACAACTTGGTCCGGTCGCTCTGTGGATTATCAAAGAACGCATTTGGTTCTGCTTCTTCAACGATCTCGCCTTTGTCCATGAAGATCACTCGGTTCGCCACGGTACGGGCGAAGCCCATTTCGTGGGTTACGCAGAGCATGGTCATGCCGTCTTCAGCCAGGCTGACCATGGTGTCGAGTACCTCTTTAACCATTTCCGGATCGAGTGCCGAGGTCGGCTCATCGAACAGCATGATTTTTGGCTTCATGCACAGTGCGCGAGCAATCGCCACACGCTGTTGCTGACCACCGGAAAGCTGACCCGGGAATTTATGCGCTTGCTCAGGAATTCGCACACGCTCTAGATAGTGCATGGCGATTTCTTCGGCTTGTTTCTTGGGCATCTTGCGGACCCACATCGGGGCCAAGGTGCAGTTCTGCAGAATGGTCAGGTGCGGGAACAGGTTGAAGTGCTGGAACACCATGCCGACTTCACGGCGGATCGTTTCGATCTGCTTCAAGTCGTTGGTCAATTCAGTGCCATCGACCACGATGCGACCCTGCTGGTGCTCCTCCAGACGATTCAGGCAGCGGATGGTCGTCGACTTGCCCGAACCCGACGGCCCGCACAACACGATACGCTCGCCCTGACGTACGTTGAGGTTGATGTCTTTCAGCACGTGGAACTGGCCGTACCACTTGTGTACGCCTTCCATCCGGATCATGCCTTCGGCGCCCAAAGGCAGTTTGCTCGCTTCACTCATCACAAAACTCCTAACGCTTGTGGCCTGTGTCCAACTTACGCTCCAAATGCATGGAGTAGCGGGACATGCCGAAACAGAAGATCCAGAACACCAGGGCAGCGAAGACATAGCCTTCGGTGGCCATACCGAGCCATTTAGGATCGGCGGCTGCTTGTTTGACGCTGTTGAGCAGGTCGAACAAACCGATGATGATCACCAGACTGGTGTCTTTAAACAGGGCAATGATCGTGTTAACGATGCCCGGAATCACCAGTTTCAACGCTTGCGGCAGAATCACCAGACCCATGCTGCGCCAGTAACCCAAGCCCATCGCTGCGGCTGCTTCGTACTGACCCTTAGGGATGGCTTGCAAGCCACCGCGCACCACTTCAGCCACATAAGCTGACTGAAACAGGATCACCCCGATCAGTGCCCGCAACAATTTGTCGAAGCTCATGCCTTCTGGCAGGAACAACGGCAACATCACCGACGACATGAACAGCACGGTAATCAATGGTACGCCGCGCCAGAACTCGATGAACGTCACGCAAACCACGCGAATCGCCGGTAAGTTCGAGCGTCGACCAAGTGCCAATACCACGCCCAAAGGCAGTGCACCGGCGATACCGACGGTGGCAATCACCAACGTCAACATCAACCCGCCCCACTGACTAGTTGCCACTTCGGTCAAACCAAAGATGCCGCCATGCAGAAGGAAATACGCCACGATCGGGTAGATCACTAGAAAGCTGAACCCGTAAACCGCCTTGCGGGTCATGATTTTCATGAACAATGGTGCGACACCGACGATCGCCAGGATGACCGTCAGGTTTACCCGCCAGCGCAGTTCAGACGGAAAATAACCGTACATGAACTGGCCGAAGCGCTGTTCGATGAACACCCAGCAGGCGCCCGACTTGGTGCAGTCTTCACGAGTAGTGCCGACCCAATTGGCATCGAAAATCGCCCAATGCAGCAACGGCGGGACGATCAGCCAGATCAGGTAAAACGCAAGCAGTGTCAATAGAGTGTTGAGCCAGCCGGAGAACAGGTTGGCGCGCATCCACGCCACAGCACCCACGCTCATTTTCGGCGGTGTCTGGTCGGGTTTGAAAGTATGAGTTGTCATGCGCTTTTCCTCACCGCTCGATCAGCGCAATGCGCTTGTTGTACCAGTTCATCAACAGCGAAATGCTGATGCTGATTGCCAGGTACACGCTCATGGTGATCGCAATCACCTCAATCGCTTGACCGGTCTGATTGAGCACCGTACCGGCGAACAACGACACCATTTCCGGATAACCGATACCGGCCGCCAGCGAGGAGTTCTTCGCCAGGTTCAGGTATTGGCTGGTCAGTGGCGGAATGATCACGCGCAACGCTTGCGGGATAATGACTTTGCGCAGGGTCGGCCCCGGACGCAGCCCCAGAGAGCGCGCAGCTTCGGTCTGACCATGGCTGACCGATTTGATACCGGAGCGCACGATTTCAGCGATGAACGCCGCCGTGTAGACCGTCAAGGCAATCGTCAGCGCTAGCAGTTCCGGGATCATTACCCAGCCGCCCACGAAGTTGAAGCCCCTGAGTTCCGGCATATCCCAGTGCATCGGAGCGCCGATTATCAGCACGTCCAGCGCGGGAATGACCAAAAACATGGCCAACCCGA
The DNA here is from genome assembly GCF_026224925.1 of Pseudomonas sp. GTDB lineage: Bacteria > Pseudomonadota > Gammaproteobacteria > Pseudomonadales > Pseudomonadaceae > Aquipseudomonas. Next base: position 5,117 of record NZ_JAMFRV010000183.1, read on the forward strand.
CCCAGAATTTGTGGAAAGGAACACCGGTGGTTTCGAAACGCTTGGTCGCCCAGCGAGACATGAACACGATAGCAACGATCGCCACCACAACGCTGACAAAAAACGGCCAAAAGGCGTCAGTCAGGTTAGCGCCAGGCATGTTCAAACCGCGGTTGCTGAAGAAAAACACACCCGCGAAGTTATGGCTGCCGCGAGGCCCTGGCATCGTCAGAAAGACCGCGAAGTACCAAAACAGGATCTGCAGCAACGGCGGAATGTTACGGAAGACTTCCACGTAAACAGTCGCCAGCTTATTGATCATCCAGTTGGACGACAGTCGTGAAACACCGACGATGAACCCCAGCAGGGTCGCCAGTATCACGCCGATAAACGTCACCAACAGGGTGTTGAGCAAACCAATAACGAAAACGCGCGCGTAAGTGTCCGACTCAGTGTACGGAATCAAATGCTGAGCAATGCCGAAACCGGCGCTGCGATTAAGAAACTCGAAGCCGGAGGTAATACCGCGATGTTGAAGGTTTGTCTGGGTGTTATCAAATAGATACCAACCCATGAAGACCACCGCGACAACCGTGATGATCTGGAATAGCCACGCACGCACTTTTGGGTCGCTGAGGGTAAGCCTCTGCTTTGGTGCGCCGATTTGATTTTGCATGTAGTGCCCCAGGAAAAATGGAACAGACAGTGCTCGGTAACCGTTTAGGGTTACCGAGCACAGGGCCTATCAGCGAACAGGTGGTGCGTATTGGATGCCGCCATTGGTCCACAGCGCGTTCATGCCACGGTCAATTGCCAGAGCGGTGCCCTTGCCGAGGTTTTTCTCGAAGATTTCACCGTAGTTACCGACCTGCGAAACAATCTTCACAACCCAGTCTTTCGGCAGTTTCAAATCTTTGCCGTATTCGCCGTCAACGCCCAACAAACGAGCAACGTCAGGGTTTTTGCCGTTTTTGACCAAATCAGCAACGTTTTTCGACGTTACGCCAGCTTCTTCGGTGTTCAGCAGGGCGTAGCCAGTCCAGCGGACAATTTCCACCCAATCTTCGTCGCCTTTACGTACAACCGGGCCCAAAGGTTCTTTGGAGATGGTTTCTGGCAGTACAACGTAGTCTTTTGGCGAAGCCAGTTTGCTGCGCTGTGCGTAAAGCTGCGATTTGTCGGAAGTTAGAACGTCGCAACGGCCGCTTTCCAGAGACTTGGCGCTTTCGTCAGAGGTGTCGAAAGTGATCGGTGTGTACTTCAGGTTGTTCGCGCGGAAGTAATCGGAAACGTTCAGCTCGGTAGTGGTACCGGCTTGAATACAGATGGTTGCGCCATCCAGTTCCTTGGCACTTTTAACGCCGAGTTTGTTGTTGGCCAGGAAGCCAACACCATCGAAGTAGGTAACGAAGCCAGGAAAGATCATGCCCATGCCTGCGTCACGGGAGCTGGTCCACGTGGTGTTACGCGACAAAATGTCGATCTCGCCCGATTGCAGCGCGGTGAAACGCTCTTTGGCGTTCAGTTGGCTGAACTTGACCTTGGTGGCGTCACCGAAAACTGCAGCGGCAACTGCACGGCAGAAGTCTGCATCGATACCTTGGATTTTGCCCGAAGCATCAGGAACGGAAAAACCTGGCAGGCCATCGCTGACGCCGCACTGAATAAAACCCTTCTTCTGAATCGCATCAAGAGTAGCGCCCGCCTGAGCGAAGCTGCTTACGCCAAGAATTGTTGCTGCAGTCAGTACTGCCAGGGTGGATTTCAACATCTTCATTCAAACCTCCAAGTTTGCTCTTTGTTGTGTAGAGCTTCAGTCCCGTCGCACCCTTGTGAGGCATTACTGACCCGTGTTGGCTTATTTTTGGGTCATGCGACGTAAGACCTGGGCCAGGTTCGTGCGCGAGATCCTCCCGACACCCGATAACCATAGCCCGTCAACCGGTCGAATGGATTGAAGCCCCATGATGTCCGTTGGACCAATCCGGTACAAAACGAACTGTACGCAGAATCCTGATGCATGGATTCATTGCTCACCCCGGCTATACCCACCTGATAGTGTTACCGCCGAGGTAAACGTATTCACTCAGTAGGTTCCATAGCAAAGCCCGTACCAGCATGCTGGCAAAGTCGAATTAGCGACAGGTCAACCCCAAAACTTGTAGTCTTGCGACATCTTATTAACTATTTATTTCTAATGCGCACCGCACCAATGCACTGAAAAAGCGCGCACGCACACTATTGGAGCAGCAATGAGCAACCCACTGATTCTTGAACCCAGCAACACTGCGGACGCCTGCGTGATCTGGCTGCATGGTCTTGGTGCTGACCGCTACGACTTCATGCCGGTCGCTGAGATGCTGCAAGAAACCCTGCTGAGCACCCGCTTCATTTTGCCTCAGGCGCCTGACCGAGCAGTCACTATCAATGGCGGATATAGCATGCCAAGTTGGTATGACATTATCGCCATGAGCCCGGCACGGGCCATAAACCGCGAGGAGTTGGAGGTTTCCACGCTGACGGTGCTGAACCTGATTGAGGCGCAACGCGACAGCGGTATCGACCCGGCAAGGATTTTTCTGGCAGGTTTTTCTCAGGGCGGCGCGGTGGTTTACCACGCTGCATTTTTGCGCTGGCAAGGACCGCTGGGTGGCGTCCTCGCCCTCTCCACTTACGCACCGACTTTCAGCGATGAACTGACCCTTTCCGCCAGTCAAAAACAGATTCCGGTGTATTGCTTGCATGGTAACCATGACGATGTGGTCCAGAACGCCATGGGCCGTGCTGCACATGACTGCCTAAAGGCGTTGGGCGTAACCGTTACATGGCAAGAATACCCAATGGGGCACGAAGTGTTACCGCAGGAAATTTCTGACATCGGGGTCTGGTTGGCAAAAAAGCTGGGGTGACACCCCCGCGGCGACCGTACGAAGCGACCTACAGCGCGCTGTGAAGCCCTGACTTGACACGTCCTGTAGCGCTTTTGGTATGGCACTACGCCGCAAGGGGTTCTTGCTTTACACTGCCCGACGTACATTCCTTAATCAATTGATGAGAAAACCGTGCTCAAAGCACTCAAAAAGATGTTCGGTAAAAGCGAGGTTGTGCAACTCGCGCCCAGCCCTATCGCCTCTTCGCCTGTTACTGTCGGCCCAACCGATAGCGATGTACGGCAACGCAATACCCATCATTCGGCACCTGTCAGCACGACTGTCCAGGGTCACAACACAGAAGTCGTCACCGCAAAAGTCGAACAACCGAAGGCTGAACGTCCTCGTCGTGAACGTGCGCCTAAACCGCCGGTCAGCACGTGGAAGCTTGAAGACTTCGTTGTCGAGCCACAGGAAGGCAAAACCCGCTTTCACGATTTCAACTTGTCGCCAGAATTAATGCATGCCATTCACGACTTGGGCTTCCCGTACTGCACGCCGATTCAGGCAGAAGTATTGGGTTTCACCCTCGCCGGCAAAGACGCCATCGGTCGCGCGCAAACCGGCACTGGTAAAACCGCCGCGTTCTTGATTTCGATCATCACGCAGCTGCAACAGACCCCGCCGCCTAAAGAGCGCTACATGGGCGAACCGCGCGCACTGATCATCGCGCCTACCCGTGAACTGGTGGTACAAATCGCCAAAGACGCGGCGCTGTTGACCAAGTACACCGGCCTCAATGTCATGACATTTGTTGGCGGCATGGACTTCGACAAACAGCTCAAACAACTTGAAGCGCGTCATTGCGACATTCTGGTTGCGACACCGGGCCGTTTGCTGGACTTCAATCAGCGCGGTGAAGTGCACTTGGACATGGTCGAAGTGATGGTGCTGGACGAAGCTGACCGCATGCTAGACATGGGCTTCATCCCGCAGGTTCGGCAGATCATTCGCCAGACTCCGCACAAGGGCGAGCGCCAGACGCTGCTGTTCTCTGCGACCTTCACCGAAGACGTGATGAACCTCGCCAAGCAATGGACCACCGAGCCTTCAATCGTTGAGATCGAGGCCTTGAACGTCGCCAGCGAGATGGTTGAACAGCATATCTATGCCGTTGCCGCCGCTGATAAATACAAGCTGCTGTACAACCTGGTGACCGAGAACAACTGGGAACGGGTAATGGTGTTCGCGAACCGCAAAGATGAAGTGCGGCGCATCGAAGAGCGCCTGGTGCGCGATGGCGTGAACGCTGCGCAGTTGTCGGGCGACGTGCCTCAGCACAAACGGATCAAGACACTGGAAGGCTTCCGCGAAGGCAAAATTCGCGTACTGGTTGCCACCGACGTGGCCGGTCGCGGGATTCACATCGACGGCATCAGCCACGTGATCAACTTCACCCTGCCGGAAGTACCTGACGATTACGTGCACCGCATCGGCCGTACCGGTCGTGCCGGCGCAAGTGGTGTGTCGATCAGCTTTGCGGGCGAAGATGACTCGTATCAGTTGCCTTCGATTGAAGCGCTACTGGGCCGCAAAATCAGCTGTGAAACACCACCGATGGAATTGTTGAAGCCGGTTGTGCGCAAGAGCGCTGTGCCGCTGTAAGAATGCCTTCGCGAATGAATTCGGTCCCACGGTATGAACTGCACCCAAAAAGTTGGACACCCATCTGACTTTTTGGGTGTTTTGCATGAACAGGTATACAGCCTCATTTAAACAGACTGCGATTAAGGCCTA
>NZ_JAMFRV010000184.1 GCF_026224925.1 Pseudomonas sp.
GTTCGCTATCACCGGGCACCGTGCTCGGCGTGGCAAAACGCGGCGCACTTCAACCCTGGAAGGGGTCGCTGGAGTGGGGCCGACACGGCGCCGGGACCTGCTGAAACACTTCGGTGGATTGCAGGAATTGTCCCGTGCCAGCATTGAAGAAATAGCTAAAGCACCCGGAATCAGTAAAAAGCTCGCAGAGTCGATTTATGCCAGCCTGCACAGCGAGTAGAATGCCCGCTCACCTCGTAGCCAGTTGTGCCGATGAATATCCCTAATCTGATCACCGTAATACGTGTCCTGCTGATACCGATCTTCATTTTGCTGTTTTACTTGCCTTATCACTGGAGCTACACGGCAGCCAGTACGGTCTTCGCCATCGCGGCGGCAACCGATTGGCTTGATGGTTACCTGGCGCGTCGGCTCGAACAAAGCACACCGTTCGGTGCGTTTCTCGATCCGGTGGCTGACAAGCTGATGGTTGCGGTAGCGCTGGTGCTGTTGGTACAAGCCCACGCCAACCTCTGGCTGACATTGCCGGCGGCCGTCATCATAGGTCGCGAAATCGTGATTTCTGCGTTACGTGAATGGATGGCTGAAATCGGCGCTCGGGCACACGTTGCCGTTTCCAGCCTGGGCAAATGGAAAACCGCTGCGCAGATGATTGCGCTGGTTATCCTGCTGGGCAACCCGCCAGGGTTCACGTTCTGGGTAGTGCTCGGCTACGTGTTGCTGCTGATCGCGGCAGGGCTGACGCTGTGGTCAATGGTTCAGTATTTACGCGCCGCCTGGCCGCATCTGCGAGACACCACAGAAAAAAAATAAGTTTTTGAATCAAGGGCTTGACGGGGCTATTTGAATCTATAGAATAGCGCCTCGTTACCAAGATGCGGGAATAGCTCAGTTGGTAGAGCACGACCTTGCCAAGGTCGGGGTCGCGAGTTCGAGTCTCGTTTCCCGCTCCAATTATTGCGCTGCAGAGTTCCACTGAATTCTGTAAGTGATTGAAATCAGGACCTTCGGGTCCTTTTTTCGTTCCGGCGGGAACCACTGAAATCCAGCACCATCCGGTGCGTTTAAGTCCAGGATTAAGTCCAGGATTCTGACGCGTACGGAATCGGTTTGTTGCTGGAGCAGTTTGCGTAGCGAGATGAGCATCTGGCCCTGACTCTGTTCAGGAGCTCGCGATGGCACTCTCAGAAATGTCTATTCGGCACGCCCGAATCACTGGTATTGACTACACGCTCGGTGACAGTGACGGCCTCACGCTCAATGTGACGGCCAGCGGCGGAAAAATCTGGCTTTTCCGTTACTACTGGACGGGCAAGCAGAAGCGTATGTCTTTGGGTAGTTACCCGCAAATCAGCCTCAAAGAAGCGCGCACCCGACGTGACGAAGCTCGTGCTTTGGTTGCCCAAGGCATCAATCCTTATGAGCACCGTAAACAGCAACGCCGTGCTGTTCGTAGCGCGGCAGAGCATACGTTCGAAGCAGTGTTCAATCAGTGGGTCGAGTTCCGCAGGCTGGGCCTGAAGGAAGGCCGCCAGAGCACGCTCTCGCAAATATTAAGAACCTTCAATAAAGATATCTTGCCATTCCTTGGTGGGCGGTCGATCTACGATATTAATCGCCACGATCTGCTGGATTTACTGAGCCGGATCGAACAACGCAAGGCATTAACGACAGCCGAAAAGTGTCGGACCTGGTTCAACAAATTATTCCGCTATGCGCTGGTAAAGGTAGAGGGGCTTGAACACGATCCGGCTTCAGATCTTGATGTCGTTGCGCTCCCCAAGCCCCCGGTTGCGCACAATCCGTTTTTACGTATGGACGAGCTACCCGGGTTGCTGGCGGTGATTCGTGGATATGGTGGAAATAGCCAAACACAACTCCTGACGATTTAGACGCACAGCACCACGGTGCTTCTCCCAATAACCTATGCGTCGCTACACTTTGAAAGAACTTATTCTGTGGTGCAGCAACTGACTTTGCTTATTCAGGAGTCGTGCTCCATCAGCCAGGTCATTGACGTAGTGGGAGACTCCATCACTCAGTCGGTGGATGGTGATGATGTTTTCGTTCACCGTTTCCGCGACAGCACTCTGCTCCTGAGCAGCCAAAGCAATGTGTTGGTTCATTTCATTGATGCCCTGAATGTTTTCGCTGATTCGCGTCAGAAACTCGCCGACTTTCTGTGAGGTATCCACCGCATCCTTCAAAGCATTCTGGCAACCATCCATGGCATCTCTTGCCTGATGCGCTGCAATTTGCAATTGAGTGACGATATTTTCAATCACCTCAGTAGACTGACGTGTCTTTAACGCTAGGGCCCGCACCTCTTCAGCGACAACGGCAAATCCTCGTCCTTGCTCACCAGCTCGTGCAGCCTCGATGGCGGCATTCAGTGCGAGTAGATTGGTCTGCTCGGCGATTGCGCGAATAGTGACGACCATTGCACCGATCCCCTCGCTGTCCCGCATCAAATCACCCAGTTTCAGAGCTGTATGGGTTATCTGTGTGCCCAGATGTTCAACCATGAGTTGGCTGGCATCCATCATGACGTTCCCTTCTCGGACATGGGCGGCTGATTCGTGTGTTTGTTCGCTGGTGCTCGAGGCATGTCTCGCAACCTGACTGGCGGATTGAGCAAGTTGTTGTACGGATGCCGCTACGGATTCGACCTGCTGAACCTGCTGGGCGGTAGCGTGCGAGGTGTGACCAGTTGTTATGTCCATTTCACCGGCATGCTGATCGAGAGCGCTAGAGACGAGCCCGACATCCGCAATCAGGTTCGCTAGCCGTTCAAGCACTAGGTTGAAGTTGCCAGCCAACTCACCAATTTCATCAGGGCAACTGGCATCTAGGCGTTTGCTCAAGTCAGCTTCACCTCGTGCTATCTGCGCCAGGCTATGGCTGACCTCTTTGACCGGTCGCAGAATGTGCCGCCGGGTCAGTAGCCACACAGTCCCCAAGGTAGCGAACAACAAAACTGCGGTGACTGCCAAGTTTTGCAGTAGTACTGTTTTCAGGGTCGTTCTCAGCGCCTGGTTATTGAATTCAACATCTAGCGTAGCCAACGACTGATCATGAAGCATTACCTGTGTGTTGAGCGTTAAGGCGACATTGGCCGCGCTTTGCTGGCGGGCAGAAGTTGAAAGTTGTGTACGGGAATCGCGCACCGTTAGTCCAGTAACATCGGGGGCGCGCAACAGTTCATTCAGCAAATTTTCGATCTGAGCCTGATTACCACTTGCGAGCGGCTCGATCAGGGACTGGGCCGCAAGCTCAAGTAATGTATTGGCTTGCCTGCGCTGCTGTCTGCTCAACTCCCCAGAGGTGAATTGATAGTTGAGCATAGCGACAGCGAGTGAAACGCAAAGCATGACCAATGTGAGCGTGATCATCATTTTGCCTGCGAGCGAATATTTCATCATGGACCTCTTTTTTATTGGCGGGGTCTTCCAGCAGAAACGAAATGATGTAACGTCAATTTCATCTTGATACTACTCGTGGAGTAGCGGAGATGATCGGCGAAACGCCGATTTGAAATATCTGCTGAATCAAGAACTACTGGCATAGCCCAAGTCATAGGCGCTCTCGGTGCGAGCGACGGGTATGTTCTCGGTAGCGCAAATTTTCGGTGCAGCCGAACAAACGCAAAAGACACACGGACGGCTATTGTGCTCGGTAGGAGACACCTGCAGATCGCCGTTCAGCTCATTGAGGCTCATCTGCTATTTGTCGACTCACTTCCATATCCAGTACCCATTTCGGCGAAGGGTTAACTTGGAAGCCAAGGTGTTCGTGGCGGGGAGGAGTTGAGCGTCACCCTCGACGTATCGTTACATCTAGGGTGACGCTCTTTCAGTCAAAACGTATGGGCGTAGCGTACCTGCACGACATAGTCGTTGCGTGCGCGGTTCTCTACGTCGGTCTCACGATAGGTGTTAAACCAGACACCGTCACCATCGCCTACTTTCCAGAAAACCCCAGGGCCTATCCCAAGCACTTTTTCGCGGGAGTCGGCGAGACGTTGACCATTGACCTCGTCATCGTTCAGTTGCTTGAAGTAGTACCCATTTAGCCCTACCGACACCCTGGGTACCACTTCATAGGAGGCGGTAAAGTTAATCCATGCGGCTTTACCTGCCTGGGTATCACGCACAGGCTGGCCTTCGAACAATTGCGCTGAACTGCTGGCTGGATCTTTGTTTTTGAAGTTATACAAATAATGCAAACGCCAGCTCACTTCCCAGCGGGGTGCGGGCATCCAGGTCGCCGCCCAATATGGATTGATCGAGTAGAAGTTAGATCCTTGGTTTAGATCCTTGTGTTCATCGTATTTACCGGTGGGTAATAACACGTCCAGTGCCAGGCGCTGGACGAAAACAGGTCGACCATGCTCATCGACGATGGGATCGAATTGCACGAGCGGGCCGGTGGTGACGTCGCCAACCCCGGTGGCGTTGTCCTTAAGTTGCGGCCCGTTGTTACCAAAGTCACCGTCGAGTGAAACGATCGGCACGATGATATTCCAGCCCAGGTGTGCGCCTGCTCCGATAGTATTGGGCGAGTAATAACTAAGCTGGTTTATCAGGCTGATGACATTGATCTTCGGGTTATCGAAGTCTTTGATGTCTTTGCCCGAGTTATCACGAATCGAACTGGCGCTGGTGAATTTCAAGTATTGCTGCAACGAAAAGCCGGGTAGGCCAGCGAATCCATCATAAAAACTGGTGCCACCCAAGTTGATCCCGTTCGGTTCTCCAACGCTAGGCGGTGGAGGGCCGTTGGCTGCTACAGCATCCAGGGACGAGAGAGTGGCGAGGGCCAGCAGGGCTGGACAAATTTTTTTTATTGTTTTCATGGATGTTGGCTCTATTGTTATATTTTTTGCGCCACTTGGTAATTCCCAAGGAGCTTTGGCACTAAGCAACCCGGTATCAATGTGCTTGCGGCACGTTACTTCTTTGCTTGCGTGGTACCTGGCGTTACGGCATCAGACGCCGAGGGTTTTGCTCGAAACCGATGGAAAGGGCAACCCGCGACTTTCGCGTGCTCGTTTTCCTGACCTGTGGTTTTAGAAGCCCCTGCAGAGAGTTTGGTGTCAGCGGCCACTTGCCGGCGTTCCGTAAAGGTATCCTTCGGGTCAGGGATCACTTTTTCACCCACCCACAGGAATCCCGCGGTGAACAAGCGAAGCGCTTTCAGGGCCAAAGTTGAAGGCCGCTTCAGTTCGTAAGCCCTGATCAGATGATCGGGATAAAGACTGATGACCCAAGCAAATACCAACGAGTGTGAGAACTTTGGAAAATAACGATCCGCGAACTGTTGGATTATTGCTCGTGCAGCTGGCGGTCCCATGTCGTGTTTGGGAACGTCCTCACTTTCCCAGCGATCCATGAACTCCATGATTCCATCGAAGGAATCAGGGAAGCCTGTAATTGCTTCGCCAGTCCCCGCGTTGCGAAAAATAGTCGACATTTGGTGCCAGTATTTAACGGCTGCCAACTTCTCTTTTTCGCTCATGCCTGCCAGTCCGACACGTTGCATCAGACGATGCATGCCGGCGGCTTCATAGCAAAGCGTATAAACGTATGTGTCATTGCGACTGAAGCTTTCACCAAATCGCTGAGCATAGTGGGAATGTATTTTATTAATCGACTCAACATTTTCGCGAGTCTTGTCGTGGTGCGAACCGTAATGCCACCAAACTTGCATCTTCCACGACGTGTCGTCGGAGCGCCTGAATGATTTTTTCAGGATTTTTCCGTCACCGTCGTCTATGAGCGGAAGGGCATCCAGTTCTCGTACGAAGAAGTGCGGAAAAGTAACTGCGTATACAAGGTTCATGATGAAATCGGTAGGGCGATAAGCAGCCGAGAGTTTCCAGATCTCGTCGTAGTCGGTATCGGGGTCGAGCTCATCAATACGCGCGGCGATCCATTTGCGGGTCATCGGGTTTTCCTCTTGTTTTTTTTATTGTCTCGTCGGGCGCATGGTCAGTGCGTTTCCCGCGGATGGCACATAAATTAGAAGAAGTATCCGATGCAGTCATTAGGTTGAAAAACCAAAAAAAATGCTGTTTTTGGTATCGCAGTACAAGAGCCTTTAGCGTCTTGAAAGTGATACTCAGGCTCTACCTAATAAAAGTGCGCGATGCCTATGCTTGCCTACAACTATTGCCGTTCATGCTTAAGCACACGGCCTTCGTACTGGCTTACCAGGTGTAAGGCACAGCGTATTTCGAGTTCTCGTTGCTTGATAGGACAGTCCAACAGTAATTCTATCTGTTGCAGTCGGTACACCAGCGTATTGCGGTGTATGCCTAGCGCTTCAGCACCGTGGAGCAAGCTGTTGCCTGATTGTAAGTAGGCGCTCAGTGTTTGCCGGTAGCCGGCGGCTTTCTCGGATGTATTTGCCAGGGGGCCGAGCACGGAATCGACATACCAGGCGGCTTTTTCAAGATCCTGACCCACCAGAATCGTCAGCACATGATCAGACCAGCGCATAACGCCCTTGATTGAGGAGGGTATTGCAACGCTGCTGACATCTCTGGCTTGAAGATGGGTGCGCCTGAATCCAGCCGGCCCTTTGGCTGGCTCGCCCATTGCACATTGCGTCCCACTTAAATGCCCCAGTGTTTCCTCAAGTCGTTTTAACTGGCCCGTAGTAGGGGGGTGGGGTGTACTTACCCAAGCCCATGTCAAATGTTGAGTAAAGGAAACTACCAATGGAGTATCGCCGATAATCGCTTCTTGCAAATTGCGTTGTAATTTACCCAAGTCTGAGCTGAACTTGGTGTTGAGATCAGAAATAATGATACCGATATGGAAATGCTCAAGATTTAGGCCATGATCTTTTTTGACTTGTTTTAGTTCGAATGGTTGAAGCGGTCCCGCATTGCCAATCAACTTTTCCACGAGGGAACGGCGTCTGGCAATTTGACTTTCCATCAGCACTTGGCGCTCGTCCAGGTAGCAAAGCACAAAGTGCTCGATGATTTCATCCACCACGCCTGCGCCGCTGGTGACTAACCGCTGCACAGTCGATGGTGAAAACGTCTTGGATGCCGACGCGGCGAAAAAGTTATTGACCCAGATAATCTGATTGGCGCGCATGTTTTTAACGATGCTGCTAAACGGGACTTCGCGACGTGCGGCTTGTCGCGCCATCGAAGGGATCAATTTCAAGGTGAAATGCTCGCTGTTCCTCGATAAACAACTCATGAATATATCGAGGATGAGCGTTTCAAGGTTGAGGCGTATCTCAGGCGTCGGCAAGTCAGCCACCGTTTGAAATTCGCCTTGCAAGCGCCTAAGGGAGCTGGCCGCTTCCTCAAGCGCCCAGGCCACTGCACCTTCACCCATCTTCAACACAGCATTGGTCAGATGTTGCTGCCCAATCACCGCATTGGAAAAAACGTCCTCAACCGAGCCTTTTGGCTTGAGGTGAGAATAGAGGTCAGAAGTCAAACGGTACTCCCGGTAAATCGTAATGATTATTTACGTACGCATCACGCAAGTGCCCGTGGGGATTAAGCACAGTGTGTGATTCCAGTATAGCGTCGTGGTGATACTGCAATACCAAAAACGCTTTCGAACTTGGATGGACAGACCGGAGACTGACCCGGAGCGAGGACCTATCGTAAGTGGTGGTGTTTCCAATCGAGTGCACCCAGACGTTGCGCTATGACCGCTTCTGTCTAACGAATGAAGTTGGCTAATCAGAGGCCTCTGTTTTCGTAATCACTATTTGCCGCTAAGCGATGAGAGGATCTACATGTCTGCCCCTAAAAAGTGGATTCAAGCCAAAATCCAAAGCCTCGACCCAAGCAAGAATTACATTGAAATTTGGCGTTTATCGAACAGCTACGGGCTGAACGATTTCATGCAGAATTTCATCTACGCGTTGACCTTCCCGAATTTTGTCGTCACCGATTGGGGGTCCAGGGCGGTTTGGCGTGAAGACGGCGGCAAAGTCGTTTCACGGTCTACCTCGCGAGTGGAACAAACTGGCAGCGCCAATGCGTTGTGGTGGTTCTACGGCCCAGAAGACAGCCGCACCATCAAGTCGGTTGAGGGCATCAATAATCTTCATGCTCATTGGGCCAAGCAGTATCCCGGTGCCTTCTCCTATAACGACGATTACGTGTACGTGTGTGCGTTCACCGCCATCACGATGCACCGTCTGAAGTTGAAGATGGGCGCCCCGGGCCTCTCCGAGAACGAGAAGATTGCCGCGCACCTATTCTGGCGTGACATGTGCAAACTCTTTCGCGCTGAAAACGATCAACCGATCACTGGCTACCCGGATAGTTTTGACGCGCTCGTTGAATTTTGCGAAGCCTTCGAAAATGCTCCAAAACCCAAGCTTGAACGTGGCAATCTCATTATCACGGCGATTCATGAACAGTTTGTCTTCCGCTTTTTCCCCAAAGAATTGCATTGGTTTGGCCATCAGTTACTGCGCGCCATGTCATTGACCACCACGCTCGACACCATGCAGGTCGACCGCCCTGACCCGGCCGCTGCCCAGCTTTTGCCGCAACTGGCCGGCTACATGATGGGTATGATGGAAATGAATTCCGACGATCCGACCGAAGCCTATATCGAGGAGCGGATGAACATGTCCAGTGAAGAGAAGGCCGAAGTGCGAAAGGGCATCCAGGAGCTGGACAAGCAATTCCCCGAGCATTACGTCGAAACGTACAAGAACGATCCTAAATTTGTCGGTTGCCCTTTCCATGCGGCGTTGGGAGATGGTGTTACACCGCAAAATGCTGCCGATAAACAAAGCATCAAGTCTATAGAAGCTCAGGTAGCCGCTTTGGGCGGCGACGAATAACTCCATTACCTTGTTGCCTCACATGGCATCAGCCCCGACAGGGGCTGATTGCGTAGAACATTAAAAAGGGTAGTGGTGACCACCTGGCTGCCAGGTGACCCAATGTGCGCGAGTGAATTCATCGACGGCATAATGACCGTTAAAACGCCCGAGCCCGGAGTTCTTTTCGCCTCCGAAGGGCGCGTTTGGCTGGTCATCGACGGTGATATCGTTGATGTGAGTCATGCCGGCGACGATGCCACGAGCGAACTGCAGCCCGCGTGCCATATCCTTGGTGAATACCGCACTGGACAATCCATATTCGCTGGCATTCGCAAGTCGCAGGGCGTGCGCCTCATCGTCGGCTACGAGCATTGGCAGCAGCGGTCCAAATGTTTCATCTTGCGCCAGGGCGTCATCGGCTTTTACGTTCCCGAAAACATGCGGGGGGAGCAACAGGCCTTTGGCTGAAGCGCCGAACAGTTGAGTCAGACCTGCGCTGTGTGCCTGATCAATCTTGCGTAACAGGCCATTCAATTGCGATTGATTGACGACAGGCCCAATCATTTTTCGAGGTAACGAGGGTTCCGTTTTGATTTTGGAACGTATTTGGGAGTTTGGCAATTGCAGGGAAGGATGCTTGGGAAGGAAGAGGAACGCATGCTATTTTGAAACTGTTACTAAGAGTTTTTAAGAGTTGAAGGAAAGTAACTAACCTTGAAGTGTAGGAGTAGCAGCGAAGAACAGAAAGAATGCTAAACAGAGCTTCATCGTGATACGGGTTTGACTTCTTTTTAGATAAATAGCTGGATTGTATTGAAGAATTGGCATCTTAGAAAAGTAGTCCCTGGCATAATATATATATATACACGATACACATGACGCTGTTCTCCAAATGCTACGATGTAAAGTCAAAATTTCCTTTAAAAAAGAGATCCCTTCGTCCTTCTTCAGGCGAGAAAGAACTCCCATATGGATATATATCCTCTGTATGGGTATATCTCCCAAAATGTATATGTCTTCTTGATATAGACATGCCTCCTGACCTATAGTACTTATTGAAGAAAGAGGAGGCACCGTTAAAACACAACGCAGCACTAAAATAGGCAAGATCAAC
>NZ_JAMFRV010000185.1 GCF_026224925.1 Pseudomonas sp.
ACGGGTTTTACCAACTCTGCGAGGTGGGCGAGGTCGGCGAGGCCATGGGCTTTATCGTCGATCACCCAGAGATTGGCGGCGGACGTTTCGAGGGTTACACCTCAAGCGAGGCCACCGAGAGCAAGATCCGCCGCAATGTGCTGCGTGAGGGCGATGCCTACTGGAGTTCCGGCGACTTGCTGCGCCAGGACGCCGAGGGTTACTGCTATTTCGTCGACCGCATTGGCGACACTTACCGCTGGAAAAGCGAGAACGTTTCGACCCTGGAAGTGGCCGATGCCCTGGCGGATCTGCCGGGGCTGGAATTGATAAACGTCTATGGCGTCCAGGTGCCAGGCAATGAAGGCCGCGCCGGTATGGCCGCTGTGCTGATGCAGGCGGATCAGGCGTTCGATCCCAAAGCCCTGTACGCCTTGACCGAAGCGCGTCTGCCGCGTTACGCGGCCCCGGTTTTTGTTCGGGTGACGACAGCGGCGGACCTGACCAGCAGTTTTAAATTGCGCAAGGTCGATCTGCAGCGTCAGGGTTATTGCCCGAACCATTGCGCCGATCCGTTGTTTATCCGTGATGACAGTACACGTACTTATCAACCCTATTCGGAACACGTCCTGGCGCAGGTCGGCCTGACACCCTTTGCGGTGGCCAACCATGGCTGATCTCGACGCTAACGGTCACGAACTACGTAGCGGCCTGCGATATCCATGGCCAGAAGCGCCCGCGCTGGGCGAGGTGCGCGAAGTCGCGCCGGGGGTGTGGTGGTTGCGCATGCCGCTGCCGTTTCGCCTGGACCATATCAACCTCTACCTGCTGCGTCACACCGACGGGTGGGTGGCGGTGGATACCGGCATGAACACGGCCCAGGCGCGTGAAGTCTGGGAACGAGTGCTGAGCGAGGTCTGCGGCGGCCTGCCGCTGCTGGCGGTGGTTTGCACGCATTTTCACTCCGACCATGCAGGGGTCGCCGGTTGGCTCTCCGAGCGTTTTCAATGCC
The DNA here is from genome assembly GCF_026224925.1 of Pseudomonas sp. GTDB lineage: Bacteria > Pseudomonadota > Gammaproteobacteria > Pseudomonadales > Pseudomonadaceae > Aquipseudomonas. Next base: position 992 of record NZ_JAMFRV010000185.1, read on the forward strand.
CGGTATATATGACAGCCAGTGAGTTTAAGGCGTTGCACCTCAAGCTTCCCGCCGACCAGCCGCCGGGCTGGGACTTTATCGACTTTTACCGTAAGGCCGGGATCAGCCGCGAACAGACCAACGAGATGTTTGAGGTAATGCGCAACGAGCATTTCCGTCCGGCGCCACTCAACCAGCATCGCCGCATGCGCGAGGGCAGTCGCCTGAACATTGGCGGGCGTGTCTGGCAAGTAGTCATCGGTCGTGGCCATTCGCCGGAGCATGCCTGTTTGTATTCGGCGGACGACGGCTTGCTGATTTCTGGCGATCAGGTATTGCCGCGCATCACCTCCACGGTCGGTGTGCATGCGACTGAGCCCGAGGCTGACCCGCTACGCGACTGGATGGAGTCCATCGAACGGTTGCGAGCATTGCCCGACAACGTCCTGGTTTTACCGGCGCATGAGCGACCGTTCTTCAATTTGCATCAGCGTCTGGATCAGTTGGAGGCCCACCACCGGGCTCATCTGGCGTTGATGCTGGCCGCCTGTGACGAGCCGCGCACTGCGCTGGAACTGGTGGCTGTGCTGTTTCCAAAGCTGTCGGGTCGTTTCGACGAACTGATGGCGCTCGGCGAAACGCTGGCTCATGCCAACTACTTGGTGACGCAAGGATCGCTGGTGCGGGAAGAACATCAGGGGCGGTATCGCTATTGGTGTGCTGTAGGGGGAGGGGCGTGCGCAGTTACACCGCTCATGGTGTTTTGAGCGGACGGCACGGCAGCAATGTTGAACATTCCAGGCAGCCAACCGGCTGCCCTTCAGGAGAGTCAGTGTGATCAAAAAAAACAACAATAATTCTACGATCCAGGGTTTGAATTCGATCCAGATCACCAGCCTGACGGCGGTCATCGCGCTGGTTTCCACGCCGCTATGGGCGGGTGAACAGATCGACTTCGACAATGGCGCGACGATGGACTGGTCGGTGACCACCGCTTACGGCATCGGTGTGCGCACGGGCAAACAGAACCCAAGCTTAATGACCAACCCCAACGCCGACGATGCCGACCGCAACTTCAAGCGTGGCAGCCTGACCAGCGACGGCGTTAGCGCACTGGGAGAAATAATCCTCAAAAAGGATAATTACGGCGCAGTTATACGCGCCAGTACCTTCTACGACGACGTGTATCACCAAAAAAACGATAACAACTCGCCCTCGACGGTGAACAAAAGCGGAAGCAATAACCAGTTCACTAGCGATACCCGTTACTACAGCGGCGGTCGTACCCATCTACTTGATGCCTATGTGTTCGACGGCTGGGCATTTGAAAACGGCACTAAGCTCGACGTCAAGGCCGGGCGGCACATCGAGTCCTGGGGTGAGAGCCTTTACTACCCTGGCGTCAGCGGCGTGCAAAACCCCGCCGACGCGGTCAAGGCAGCGCTGCCGGGTGCAGAGGTCAAGGACATTCTGTTGCCGGTCGGCCAGTTTTCCGGCTCGTTCCGCATCAATGATAGCGTGACCCTTGGCGCTTACGTGCAGTACGAATGGTCGGGCACCGAATTGCCGCCTGTGGGCAGCTACCTGTCGAGCAGCGACGTGGTGGGGCCGGGACGCGAGTTCATTTATGCCAACGGCCAGAAGATCGCCTACCAGGGCACCGACGATCCCCGCAACAGCGGGCAGTGGGGTGTGCAGGTGCGCTATCGCCCGGTGCAAGCCGTTGAACTTTCGTTGTTCCACGTCAACTACCACGACAAGAACCCGGCCACCGCCATGATCGGTTATGACCCGGTAGCGATCGGCGGCGGCCAGTACGTGATGAGCCCCAACGGTTATCGGATCAAGTATTTCGAAGACATCCAGCTGACCGGTATCAGCGCCTCGACCAAGCTCGGCGACACCCAGATTAGCGGCGAATGGTCGTACCGCGACGGTGCGCCGGTGATGGTCAATACGGGTCTTGGTCCGACTCCGGCCAAGGGCAAGGGCCAGCAAATGCAGCTCTCGGCGATCCGCCTCTTGGGGGACCGTCCCTGGGCCAGCCAGACTACCCTGACCGCCGAAATCGTCCGTGTGCAGGTTGACAGCGTTCAGGCCACTTCAGCCGCGAGCAACCTACAAGGCGTGAACCTGCTGCCCTCCGTGGCCTCTCTAGTGGCCCCTTCCAGTGATTACACCTACAACAACGCCTCAGGCATACAAACCAAGTCCTCCAGCGCCTACACCGTGGGGGCATCGTTCAGTTATCCGGCCGTTTTCCCAGGCTGGGATCTGGACGTGCCGCTTGTATTCTCCGACGTGTTCAGCGGCGCGGCGCCAATGGTCGGCACCATCTCCGGGGTACAGGGCGACCGACGCGTGAGCGTGGGCACTACCTTTAAGTACTTGGGTAACCTGGAAGTGGGACTGACCTACATCGGTTATCTGGGTTCCCCGGACCCGATCATGACTCCGTTCGCCGACCGCAGCTACGCCACGGCCTCGGTGAAATACACCTTCTGATCGACCACCCGAGTCCGGGGCGCTCCGCACAGCCCCGGACCATCAACACAACCTGGAAATGGCTGAAGTCTTACGCTTCGGCATGGAGACACTATGGGACTCAAAGGGCATGCGGCCATTGTTGGCACCGCACAATACAAACCAGAAAAATACGCGACCGCGCCCAAGATGTTTCACCTCGAGCAAGTCGCCGACCTGGCGGCCCAGGCGTTGCGCGATGCCGGGCTCAAGGCCTCGGACCTGGACGGGTTGGTGATCAACGGCCCGCAATTTCATGAAGCCTCGGTGTTCGTACCGGCGATGGCCGCCGAATACCTGGGCCTGCGCCTGAACTTCGCCGAAGTGGTAGACCTGGGCGGCTGCACCTCGGTGGGCATGGTTTGGCGCGCCGCTGCCGCCATCGAACTGGGCTTATGCCAGGCTGTGCTGTGCGTGCTACCCGCACGCATGGCGCCGTTGGGCCCGGACGAAGACCCGAGCTGGATGGTTCGGGCCATGCGTTTTGGCGGGCACAGCACCGCGTTCGGTGCGCCTGAAGCCGAGTTCGACCTGCCTTATGGGCACATGGGCCAGAACACTGGCTACGCGATGATCGCCCAGCGCTACGCTGCCCAGTACGGCTACGACCCCAGGGCAATGGCCAAGATTGCCGTCGACCAGCGCACCAACGCCCTGGCCAATCCTCAGGCGATGTTCTACGGCCAGCCGTTGACTATCGAACAGGTATTGGCCAGCAAAATGGTCGCCGACCCGTTGCATGTCCTGGAGATCGTCATGCCCGTGGCCGGTGGTGCCGCGATGATCATCGCCTCCAAGGAAGTGGCGGCGCGAGCACGCAAGCGCCCAGCCTTTATTACCGGGTTTGGTGAACACCTGGCATTCAAATCGCCGTCTTATGCCGAAGATATGTTGCATACGCCGATCGGTCCGGCTTCGGATCGGGCTTTCGCGATGGCCGGGCTCAAGCCCAAGGATGTCGATGCAGCGCAGATTTACGACTGCTACACCATCACCGCTTTGCTGACCCTGGAAGATGCCGGTTTTTGTAGCAAGGGCGAGGGCATGGCGTTCGTGCGCGAGCACGACCTGACCTGGCGTGGCGACTTCCCGATGAACACCCACGGCGGGCAGCTGAGTTTTGGCCAGGCGGCTTCAGCCGGCGGCATGTCCCAAGTGATCGAGGCAGTGACGCAGATCGCTGGCACGGCAGGCGTACGCCAACTGGGGCGCTGCGACAACGTCTACGTCTCCGGCACCGGCGGCGTGATGAGCGAGCAGGGCGCATTGATACTTCAGGGAGCATAAGCACCATGTCCAATAACAAACCGATGCCGGTCGCGACGCAAATCTCCGCACCGTTCTGGGAGGGTCTCAAGGCTCGTCGCCTGTTGATCCAGCAATGCAACGCCTGTGCACACTGGGTTTTCTATCCGCGTCGGCATTGCTCGGCCTGCCTGGAACATGACCTGGCCTGGCGTGAAGTCGACGGCGCCGCGACACTCTATAGCTACACCGTGACGCGCATTCCGACCTTGCCCGACTTCATCGATGAAATGCCGCAGAAACTGGCGGTGGTCGAATTGGCCCAAGGGGTACGCATCAACACCAATCTGGTGGGCCTTGCCGAAGACGAAATCCGTATCGGTATGTCCTTGCAGCCGGTGTTTGCCGAAGTCGACGCCAAAGGCAACCGCCTGCTGCGCTTCACCGGGCTGGACAAGGATGCGGCGAGTTTTGAGCCGTTGCCTGCGCAGGATAGCGAGCCAGAGCCTTCTGCGGAGCAACAACCGCCCGCCCGCCAGATAGACCTCAACGATGCGCCGGCCTTGCAGGCGCTGGTCAGCGAGCAATTCAGCGACTGGAGCAACAGCGTCGTGGTCGACCAGGCGTTGATCGACGCCTTTGCCCTGTTGTCGGGCGACGATTACTGGATCCACACCGACCCGGAACGGGCGCGCCTGAATAGCCCTTTCGGCGGCACCATCGCCCACGGTGCGCTGGTGCAGGTGTTGCAGTCGCGCATGAAACTGGCGCTGGGGTTCGAGATCAGCGGTTTCAGCACCCAGATCAACTACGGTTCCGACCGCTTGCGCTTCCCGGCTCCGGTGCTCGCCGGTTCGCGCATCCATTCGCGGGCTCGGGTGAAAAACGTTCAACTGTCGGCGCGCGGCACCCAACTGACACTGGAACTCAACATCCATGTGGTTGGCCAGGACCGACCGTCGGTGATTAACGATCTGGTGATTCTCTACCGCGCCTGATCGTCGCGCCAGAGTCACCCACGGCCATGCCGTGGACGGCTCTGGCGCACGGCTTTGCCCCCTCTCTCTCGCAGTACGCTATTCGCGCCATTTTGTAAGCCATTTGGACGATGTTTCAAATCGACCTACCCCCGACTATTCCTCAGAGGCAAGGCCCACTTCGCCTGCCTCGCACGCCCTGGCGCCTGACAAGAACAAAAGGATTGGCCCTATGACTTGCCCTTTGCACGGGTATCCCGAACAGGAGCGATTTTTATGCGCTCAGTGATCGGATACATGGTCTGCCTAGTTGTAGCCCTGACCGTCGGTTTCACCTTTTTTCCCAAATCCGAGCCGGAGCAGGCGCAAGAGGCGCCGCGCGCTGACCGGGTACAGATCAACGACTTGCTCAACCTCGGTTCACGCGTGGTCGCTGTTGGCGAGCGCGGCAGCATCCTGCTCAGCGATGATCAGGGCCTCAGTTGGCAGCAAGCCAGCGTCGCTCCGCAACGCGAGATCACCTTGACTGCCCTGGTGGCGCTGGACGAGCGGCGGTTGCTGGCAGTGGGGCATGACGGTTGGATTTTGCGCTCCGAGGATGGCGGCAGCCATTGGCAGGAAGTGCGCTATGACACCGAACTGGGAGAACCGCTGCTGGGCATCTGGACCGCTGGCGGCGACACCGCAACGGCCTTCGGCAGTTTCGGCAAGTTCTATCAAACCAACGATGCCGGGGTGACCTGGACCCCGCAGACGCTGGACGTCGATAGCGCCCACCTGAACAGCATGGCCGGTGGTGCCGATGGCCGGCGGATGCTGGTTGGTGAACAGGGCCTGGTACTGCGCACCGCCGATGGCGGTCAACATTGGCAGACCCTGCCGGCCTTCTACAACGGATCGCTGTTCGGCATCGTACGTCTGAGCGCGGATAACTGGGTGACCTACGGCATGCGCGGGCATGCGTTCGTCAGCCACGACTTCGGCGACAACTGGACCCAGATCGATATCGGTAACCAACTGCCGCTCTACGGTCACGTCCTGCTGCCGGATCACACCGGCCTGTTGATCGTCGGGGCTGGCGGTACGTTGGTGCGCCTGGATGCACAGGGGGCTTTGGTGGGTGTCGGGCGGATGGCCGGGCTCGGCACGTTGACCTCGGCGACGATGGTCGGCTCGCACTTGCTGGTGGGCGGCGAGCACGGGGTATTCCAAGGTTCCGGTGGCAGCGTTGCTGCCCTAGGTAAATGAGAGGCTGGCAATGAAACAAGGTAAACGCTGGGTGACGCGATGCGTCGAAGCAGTTGCGGATCGGTTGATGGCCTGGCGCAAAGGGTTGCTGCTGCTGTTTATCCTGGTGACGCTGGGCCTGGGCTACAGCGCCACCCACACGCAACTGGATCCGGGCTTCAACAAGCAAATTCCGGTGCGTCATGAGTACATGGTCAACTTTCTCAAGTTCAGCCAGTACTTCACCGGCGCCAACCGGTTCCTGGTCAGCGTGCACTGGAAAGGCGAGGGCGATATTTACAACCCAGAGTTCCTCGACACGCTGAGGAAAGTCACCGACGACGTGTTTTTTATCTCCGGCGTCAGCCGCGCCAGCGTGACCTCGCTGTTTACCGCCAATGTGCGCTACATCGAAATTACCGAGGAGGGATTTTTTGGCGATGTGGTGGTGCCGCCGCGTTTTAGCGGTACCCAGGAAGACTTGGCGCAAGTGCGCAGTAATACCGCCGCTTCCGGGCAGATCGGCCGGCTAGTAGCCAATGACCAGAAGTCAGCCATGGTCCGCGCCGACCTCCAGGATCGCGACCCGCAGACGGGCGCGCCGGTGAAATACACCGACGTCGCCCAGCGGCTTGAGGATATTCGTCAGAAGTACAGTAGCGATAATATCGAGATCAATATCGTCGGCTTTGCCAAGCTGGTCGGCGATGTGGTTGATGGGCTGAACACGGTGATCGGATTTTTTGTGGTGGCCTTCCTGATTACCGGGCTGCTGCTGTGGCTCTATTCGCGCTCACTGCGCCTGACGGTGGTGGCCCTGGTGGTGGCCTTGCTGCCGGTGGTCTGGCTGCTGGGGCTGTTGCCTTTGTTGGGGTTGGGTATCGACCCCATGTCGATCCTGGTGCCGTTCCTGATTTTTTCCATTGGTGTATCGCATGCGGTGCAGATGACCAACGCCTGGAAACAGGACGTGGTGGCCGGCAGCAGTTCGAAGCAGGCGGCGCACTCGGCATTCTGCAAGATTTTTATTCCCGGCTCACTGGCGCTGTTGATGAACGCCTTGGGTTTCGCGGTGATCATGCTGATCGATATTCCTATTGTGCATGAGCTGGGCGTGACCGCCTGCATCGGCGTGATGCTGATGATCATCACCAACAAATTGATGCTGCCGATCATCATTTCCTACCTGCGTCTGGAGCCAGCTTTGTTGCGCCGGGCGCAAGCCCGTCAAACCGGCAAGCACTGGCTTTGGTGGCGGTTGTCGGCATTGTCCGAGCCTGGGCCGGCCCTCGGGGTTTTTGCTGTCAGCCTCTTGCTGTTGTCGGCCGGGGCTTACAAAGCGCGTGATCTGGCGGTAGGCGATATCGGCGCGGGCGCGCCGGAACTGCGGGCCGATTCGCGTTATAACCAGGACAACAGCAAAATCATCAACAGCTACTCGATCGGGCTCGACGTGATGTCGGTATTTGTCCAGGTCAAGGGCGTCGAAGAGGGCTGCCTATCACCCCAAGTGATGCGCGCCGTGGAAGCCTTTGATTTCCGCATGCGCGCGGTCAGCGGCGTGCAGTCGGTACAGAGCGTGGCGGGCATGGGCAAGCGAGTGATTGCCGGTAATAACGAGGGCAATCCGCGCTGGTCGGCGATTCCCGGCTCGGCGCGTGGCCTGAGCCAGGGCGCGCGGGCCTATATGCCAGACGATGGGCTGGTCACCGATGGTTGTCAGCAAATGCAGATACTGGTGTTTCTCGCCGATCACGAAGGAAGCACCGTGAGCCATGCGATCAATGAAGCCAAGAGCATCATTGCCGAGGTCGGCACGCCGCAGGTTGAGTTCCTCCTGGCCGG
>NZ_JAMFRV010000186.1 GCF_026224925.1 Pseudomonas sp.
GTATACGCAAGAATTTGTTGTATCAGGTAGCGCTGGACAAGCAAAAAGGCGCATAAACGAACGGCCGCAGTTTGAGCGCTAAAGTACGGGGAACGTATTAAAGCTTGTTCTTGACGGTCTGTGCCGCTAACCTTGTCGGCGGAGAGTCGATTGGACAGTCGCTGCCTTCTATTGTTCCGCAATAGAGGGGGGAGGAAAGTCCGGGCTCCATAGGGCAGAGTGCCAGGTAACGCCTGGGAGGCGCGAGCCTACGGAAAGTGCCACAGAAAATAACCGCCTAAGCACTTCGGTGCCGGTAAGGGTGAAAAGGTGCGGTAAGAGCGCACCGCACGTCTGGCAACAGTTCGTGGTCACGGTAAACCCCACTCGGAGCAAGACCAAATAGGGTTCCAAGGCGTGGCCCGCGCTGGAACCGGGTAGGTTGCTAAAGACGTCCAGTGATGGCCGTCGTAGACGAATGACTGTTCACGACAGAACCCGGCTTACAGATCGACTCTCCACCTTTTCCCCCCTCGCTTTATTCGCAGCACCCGCCCATCCGTAATACCAAAAAGATCTTACTCTTGATAATTCACATTAACTTCGAGCCTCAGGTCTCTGAGCTCGCTAGAGTTTGCCCGTCAAAACAATCTAAAAATTGTTCTTTCACCTGTTTTTCCCCTCGTAAATCTCCGATCTGTAAGGGAATTCCTTCCGGCCGTGCCTTGACGGTGCGGTAGGTGCATTCATATAGTGTGCACAAGTGGCGAAAAGTGGCGTGAAGTGGGTTTTTTCAACGCAAAAAGATAACAATTGGAGACCGCGCCTGTGTTTCGTGGTGCTAACGCAATCAATCTTGACGCAAAGGGTCGCCTCGCTATGCCGAGCAGGTACCGCGAAGAGTTGGATTCGCGTAGCGCCGGACAGTTGATTGTAACAATTGACGCGGTTGACCCTTGCTTATGTCTCTACCCGTTATCTGAATGGGAACTGATTGAAGCGAAATTACGTGACTTGGCCACATTCCGTGAAGAAAACCGTCGTCTGCAGCGGCTGTTGATCGGGAATGCGGTCGATCTTGAACTTGATGGCAGTGGCCGTTTTCTGGTGCCGCCGCGACTACGCGATTACGCGAAATTGGATAAGCGCGTGATGTTAGTTGGCCAGCTAAATAAGTTTCAACTGTGGGACGAGGACGCCTGGAACGCGCTTGCTGAAGCGGATCTGGCGGCCATTCAACAACCGGGCGCGATGCCTGATGAACTGCGTGATTTGATCTTGTGACTATGACTAGCGGCTTTACCCACATCACCGTACTGCTCGAAGAAGCTGTAGAGGCTCTCGCGGTGCGTACCGATGGCTGCTATTTGGATGGCACATTCGGGCGCGGCGGACACAGCCGTTTGATATTGCAGCATCTCGGCCCCGACGGGGTATTACTCGGATTCGACAAAGATCCTCAAGCGATTGCCACTGGGCAAGCGCTAGCGGCCGAAGACGGCCGCTTTGTCATTGTGCAACGTAGCTTTGCTGAGCTTGGCGCGGAAGTCGAAGCTCGCGGTCTGGCCGGTAAGGTCAACGGGGTGTTGCTCGACCTCGGCGTCTCGTCGCCACAGTTGGACGACCCGGAGCGCGGCTTCAGTTTCATGAATGACGGTCCTTTGGACATGCGCATGGACCCGAGTCGCGGTGTTAGCGCGGCAGAGTTCATCGCCACTGCGTCAGCTGAAGAAATAGCCCGTGTGTTCAAAGAGTACGGCGAAGAGCGATTTGCCAAGCGCATGGCCAATGCCGTCGTCCAGCGCCGTGAGACCCGGCGCTTCGAGCGCACAGGCGATCTCGCGGAAGTGCTCAAGGTCGCTAATCCGGCATGGGAAAAAGGCAAGAATCCAGCGACCCGTGCATTTCAGGGTTTGCGTATTCACGTTAACAACGAACTTGGCGACCTCGAAGCCGGGCTTGAAGCTGCGCTGGAAACACTCGAAATCGGCGGCCGATTGGTCGTGATCAGTTTCCATTCGTTGGAAGACCGTATCGTCAAATTGTTCATGCGCAAGCTCGCCAAAGGCGAAGCCGACAATATGCCCCGGGACTTGCCGATCCGCTTCCAGGCGTTCGACCCGAAAATCAAAATCCACGGCAAGGCGCAATTCGCCTCCGAAGCAGAAACCAAAGCCAACCCGCGTTCGCGTAGCGCTGTCATGCGCGTGGCGGAGAAGCTTCGGTGAGCCGGTTAGCCCTCAAGCCTTTGCCTACCGGCAGTTTCTTTATGCTGTTGTTGTTCATCGCCGTATTGATATCGGCGGTGGGCGTGTCCTACAGCGCGCATTGGAACCGGCAGTTGCTTAACTCCCTGTACAACGAATTGAGTGTGCGTGATAAAGCGCAGGCGGAGTGGGGGCGGCTGATTCTTGAGCAGAGCACCTGGACTGCCCACAGCCGAATCGAAACCCTGGCCACCGAACAACTGAAGATGCGCATCCCAAGTGCTGCAGAAGTTCGAATGGTGGCGCCATGATGAAGCTCGAAGGCGCCCTCTATCCCTGGCGTTTTCGCGTAGTGGTGGGTTTGCTTGCGATTATGGTGGCTGCAATTTGCTGGCGGATTATCGACCTGCAGGTTGTCGACCATAAATTCCTCAAGGAACAGGGCGATGCGCGCAGCGTTCGTCACATCCCGATCCCGGCGCATCGTGGTCTGATCACCGACCGTAACGGCGAGCCTTTGGCCGTAAGTACTCCGGTAACGACCCTGTGGGCCAACCCCAAAGAGATGCAACTGGCGAAAGAAAAATGGCCAGCATTGGCGGCTGCCCTCGGCCAGGACGCCAAGCTGCTGACTGATCGCCTTGAAGCGCAGGCCGACAAAGAGTTTATCTACCTGGTCCGTGGCCTCACGCCGGAGCAGGGGCAAGTCGTATTGGATTTGAAGGTCCCAGGCGTTTACGGCATCGAAGAGTTCCGGCGTTTCTACCCGGCCGGCGACGTCACCGCGCACATGGTGGGCTTTACCGACCTCGACGATCATGGTCGGGAAGGTGTGGAGCTGGCATACGACGATTGGCTAGCCGGCGTGCCCGGTAAGCGACAGGTAATCAAGGACCGACGTGGTCGGCTGATCAAAGATGTTCAGGTCACCAAAAACGCCAAGGCCGGGAAGACCTTGGCTTTGTCTATTGACCTGCGTCTGCAATATCTGGCGACACGCGAACTGCGCAATGCCATCCAGGAAAATGACGCGAAAGCTGGCAGCCTTGTGATCATGGACGTGAAGACGGGCGAAGTGTTGGCCATGGTCAACTCGCCAACGTACAACCCGAACAACCGTCGCACCATGGTGCCAGCCGCCATGCGCAACCGCGCAATCATTGACGTGTTCGAGCCTGGCTCGACCATGAAACCGATATCCATGACCGCAGCGCTGGACAGCGGCCGCTGGAAGCCAACCGATAAAGTTGAGGTTTATCCGGGCACGCTGCAGATCGGTAAATATACGATCCGTGACGTGACTAAAACCGAAGGCCCGATCCTCGATTTGACTGGCATCCTGATTAACTCCAGTAACGTGGGCATGAGCAAAGTGGCCTTCGACATTGGTGGTGAGGCGATCTTCCACGCTATGCAGCGCGTTGGCTTAGGGCAATACACCGGCCTTGGCTTCCCGGGCGAGCGTGTGGGTAATCTGCCGAACTACCGCGAATGGCGCAAAGCCGAGACCGCGACTCTGTCTTACGGTTACGGCCTGTCGGTCACGGCGTTGCAGCTGGTGCATGCTTATGCTGCGATCGCCAACAATGGTCGCATCGTACCGTTGACCATCCTGAAATCAGACACGCCACCGGTAGCTGTTCAAGCTATTCCGGAAGCCACCGCGAAAACCGTGCAGGGCATGATGCAGCAGGTGATCGAAGACTCACGCGGCGTATACCGTGCCCGGGTGCCGTCGTATCACGTGGCAGGCAAAAGTGGTACCGCACGTAAAACAGCGTCGGGAACCAAAGGCTACGAAGAAAACGCCTATCGCTCTCTGTTTGCCGGCTTTGGTCCGATGAGCAACCCGCGTTACGCCATCGTTGTGGTAATCGATGAACCGGGCAAGGCGGGCTACTTCGGTGGCCTGGTATCGGCGCCGGTGTTCAGCAAGGTAATGTCCGGCACGCTGCGATTGATGAACATTACCCCGGATAATCTGGCGGCGACGCCAACCCAGGAGCAAGTCAATGCCGTGCCCGCTGTTAAAGGAGGGCGTGGTTGATGTCTTTTAGTCTAAACAAGATTTTTGCCCATGCCGACCGCGATCTGTTGATTCGCGAGTTGACCCTCGACAGCCGTAATGTGCGCCCTGGCGATCTGTTTCTGGCGATCCCGGGCGGCAAAGTCGACGGTAGGGAACACATTGCCGATGCCCTAAAGCGTGGCGCGGCCGCAGTGGCCTATGAAGTAGAAGGCGCAACCGTACTGCCGATTACCGACACACCATTGATTCCGGTGAAAGGTTTGGCGGCGCAGCTGTCCGATATCGCCGGTCGCTTCTATGGTGACCCGAGTCGCAGATTGAATTTGGTGGGTGTCACCGGTACCAATGGTAAAACCAGTGTCACTCAGTTGATCGCGCAAGCGCTGGATCAATTGGGCCAGCATTGCGGGATCGTCGGCACGCTGGGCACAGGCTTTTACGGTGCGCTGCAAAGCGGCCGTTTGACCACGCCAGACCCGATCGCCGTACAAGCAACGATGGCTGACTTGAAAAAAGCCGGTGCTCGCGCCGTGGCGATGGAAGTCTCATCCCATGGCCTTGACCAGGGTCGCGCAACGGCATTGGCGTTCGACGTGGCGGTGCTGACCAACCTTTCTCGTGATCATTTGGATTATCACGGCACGATGGAGGCTTACGCAGCAGCCAAGGCCAAGTTGTTTGCCTGGTCCAACCTGCGTTGCCGAGTGATCAACCTGGATGACGACTTCGGCCAGCAGTTGGCCGCCGATAAGCATGAATCACGTTTGATTACGTACAGCGTCAAAGACGCCCGCGCGGCGCTCTATTGCCGTGACGCGGTTTTTGACGACGATGGTGTGCGCGCCACATTAGTAACTGCCCAAGGCGAGCACCATCTACGCAGCAGCTTGTTGGGCCGTTTCAACCTGAGCAACGTCCTGGCTGCCATCGGCGCCTTGATGGGGTTGGATTATCCGCTGGACGAAATCATGAACGTGCTGCCGACACTGGAAGGTCCGGTCGGTCGCATGCAGCGTTTGGGCGGCGGCACCCAGCCATTGGTGGTGGTCGATTACGCACACACCCCTGACGCCTTGGAAAAAGTACTCGAAGCTCTGCGCCCGCATGCCAAAGGTCGCTTGATGTGCCTGTTCGGCTGCGGCGGTGACCGTGATCGCGGCAAGCGCCCGTTGATGGCAGAAGTCGTCGAGCGGCTGGCGGACACTGTCCTGGTGACCGATGACAATCCGCGCACAGAAGCGCCGTCGCAGATTTTCGACGATATCCGTAAAGGTTTCGTTGCTGTTGATAACGCTACGTTCGTCGCAGGTCGCGGCCTGGCCATTGCGCAGTTGATCGCCACTGCGCAGGCGACTGATGTGATTGTGTTGGCGGGCAAGGGCCACGAGGACTATCAGGAAATCGACGGTCAACGTCTGCCTTTTTCCGATCTTGATGAAGCTCGCAAAGCCTTGGCTGCATGGGAGGTGGCGCATGCTTAAGCCTCTGACCTTCGCCGAATTAGTCGCGCCACTCAGTGGCCGTCTGGTCGGCACCGATTGCACCTTTACCGGGGTGAGTATTGATAGCCGCAACATCGTTCAAGGCCAGTTGTTCATTGCACTGACCGGGCCTAATTTCGACGGTCATGATTACCTCAGTGACGTCGCCGCTAAAGGTGCCGTGGGTGCATTGGTCGAACGTGAAGTGGCGGGCAGTGCGTTGCCGCAACTGGTTGTTGCGGATGCGCGTCAGGCGCTGGCGCAACTCGGTGCCTTGAACCGCAATGGGTTTGATAAGCCTGTCGCAGCAATCACGGGTTCCAGCGGCAAAACCACCACCAAAGAAATGCTCGCCAGCATCTTGCGCACACGCGGTTCGGTGTTGGCCACTCGCGGCAATTTGAACAACGAATTGGGTGTTCCCCTGACGTTGCTTGAGCTGTCGCCGGAACACGCAGCAGCGGTTATCGAGCTGGGTGCTTCTCGGCTGGGTGAAATCACCTTTACGGTTGGGCTGACCAAGCCTCGCGTCGCCATCATCACCAATGCCGGTACTGCCCATGTGGGCGAGTTCGGCGGACCAGAGAAAATCGTTCAGGCCAAGGGCGAAATTCTCGAGGGGCTCGACGCCACCGGCACCGCGGTGCTCAATCGGGACGACAAGGCATTTGCTACTTGGCAGGCGCGAGCCGATGGGCGCCAGGTGCTGAGCTTCGCCTTGAGTGATGACACCGCAGACTTCTATGCACGCGACCTGACGCGTGATGCACGCGGTTGCCCTAGTTTCACATTGAAGGGGCCATCGGGTTCGGCGTCCGTTCAGCTCAATCTGCTGGGGGCTTACAACATCGCCAATGCGCTTGCGGCTGCGGCGGCTGCGCATGCGCTGGGCGTAACGCTGGACGGCATTGTTGCCGGCTTGAACGCTGTGCAACCGGTCAAGGGTCGAGCAGTGGCGCAATTGGCCACTAACGGCATTCGTCTGATTGATGACACTTACAACGCCAACCCCACTTCAATGTGCGCAGCCGTTGATATACTCGCCGGCTTTTCCGGTCGCACCGTCTTGGTGCTCGGAGACATTGGTGAGTTAGGCGAGTGGGCCGAGCAGGGCCATCGTGATGTGGGCGCTTATGCCGCAGGCAAAGTGTCGGCGCTTTACGCGGTTGGACCGCTAATGACTCACGCCGTGAACGCGTTCGGCGAGCACGGTCGTCACTTCGCAAATCAGCAAGACCTGATCACAGCGCTTGGCGCCGAGCAGGACACCAATACCACCATTTTGATTAAAGGTTCGCGCAGTGCGGCGATGGAAAACATCGTCGCTGCTTTGTGTGGTTCTAGCCAGGAGAAACATTAATGCTGCTGCTGTTGGCGGAGTATCTACAACAATTCTACAAAGGCTTCGCGGTCTTCCAATACCTGACCCTGCGCGGGATCCTCGGCGTGCTTACCGCATTGTCGCTCTCGTTGTTCCTGGGTCCGTGGATGATTCGAACCTTGCAGAACCGCCAAATCGGCCAGTCAGTTCGCAATGACGGCCCACAGTCGCACTTGGCAAAGTCGGGCACCCCGACCATGGGCGGCGCACTGATTCTGTCGGCTATCACCGTCAGTACTCTGTTGTGGGCTGACTTGAGCAATCGCTATGTGTGGGTCGTAATGATTGTCACCCTGTTGTTCGGTGGCATCGGTTGGGTTGATGACTACCGCAAAGTCATCGAGAAAAACTCCAAGGGCTTGCCGAGCCGCTGGAAATATTTCTGGCAGTCGGTATTCGGTCTCGGCGCCGCGATCTTCCTCTATTCCACCGCGCCATCCGCAGTGGAAACCACGCTGATCGTGCCGATGCTCAAGGATGTCAGCATTCCGCTTGGCGTTGGCTTCATGGTGCTGACGTACTTCGTCATCGTCGGTTCCAGCAACGCGGTCAACCTGACGGATGGCCTCGATGGCCTGGCGATTCTGCCTACGGTCATGGTCGGTGGCGCGCTGGGCATTTTTTGCTACTTGTCGGGTAACGTGAAGTTCGCAGAGTACCTACTGATTCCTTACGTCCCTGGCGCCGGCGAGCTGATCGTCTTCTGTGGCGCGTTGATTGGCGCGGGACTGGGCTTCCTCTGGTTCAACACCTACCCAGCACAAGTGTTCATGGGCGACGTCGGTGCACTGGCACTCGGCGCAGCGCTGGGCACCATCGCCGTCATCGTTCGCCAGGAAATCGTGTTGTTCATCATGGGCGGCATTTTCGTGATGGAAACCCTGTCCGTGGTTATCCAGGTTGCTTCATTCAAGTTGACCGGCCGCCGTGTGTTTCGCATGGCGCCGATTCATCACCACTTTGAACTCAAAGGCTGGCCCGAGCCGCGTGTGATTGTCCGTTTCTGGATCATCACCGTGATTCTCGTGTTGATCGGCCTTGCCACCCTGAAGCTGAGGTAGAAAGAGTGTCTCTGATCGCTTCTGACCACTTCCGCATCGTTGTCGGCCTCGGCAAGAGCGGCATGTCCCTGGTTCGCTTTCTAGCGAGCCGGGGCGTGTCGTTTGCTGTGGCTGATACGCGGGACAATCCACCTGAGTTGGCGACATTGCGCGAGCAATACCCGCTGGTGGAAGTGCGTTGTGGCGAACTCGACGTGGAATTTCTGTGCCGCGCCGACGAACTGTACGTGAGCCCCGGTCTGGCGCTGGCTACCCCTGCGCTGCAGCAAGCGGCGGCCCGTGGCGTGAAGTTGTCGGGCGACATTGAGCTGTTCGCGCGTAACGCGAAGGCGCCGATCGTGGCCATCAGCGGTTCCAATGCCAAGAGCACCGTAACCACCATGGTCGGGGACATGGCTGTTGCAGCAGGCAAGCGAGTTGCAGTCGGTGGCAACCTCGGCACGCCGGCGCTGGACTTGCTCGACGACTCGATCGAGTTGTATGTGCTTGAACTTTCCAGCTTCCAGCTTGAGACCACCGACCATCTTGGCGCTGAAGTGGCAACCGTGCTTAACGTCAGCGAAGACCATATGGATCGCTACAGTGGTTTGCCTGCTTACCATTTGGCCAAGCATCGGATCTTCCGTGGTGCGCGGCAGGTGGTGGTTAATCGGCAGGATGCGTTGTCGCGGCCGCTGATCGGCGAAGGCTTGCCGTGCTGGACCTTCGGCTTGAACAAACCCGATTTCCACGGTTTCGGTTTGCGCGAAGAGAACGGCGAAAAATACCTCTCCTTCCAATTCGAAACCTTGATGCCGGTTCGCGAACTGAAAATTCGTGGCGCACACAATTACTCCAACGCCTTGGCCGCGCTGGCACTGGGTCACGCGGTCGGCTTGCCGTTCGACGCGATGCTCGACAGCTTGCGCGCGTTCACCGGCTTGGCGCACCGCTGCCAATGGCTGCGCGAGCGTGACGGTGTCAGTTATTACGATGACTCCAAAGCCACCAACGTGGGCGCTGCTTTGGCCGCTATCGAAGGCTTGGGCGCAGACATCAGCGGCAAATTGGTATTGATCGCGGGTGGCGACGGCAAAGGTGCTGATTTCTCTGCACTGAGTGCACCGGTTGCTGCACATTGCCGTGCCGTGGTGCTACTGGGCCGCGATGCTGAGCTGGTCGCGCAAGCACTGGGCAATGCAGTTCCTTTAATTCGCGTCAAAACACTGGAAGAAGCCGTGCTGCGTGCTGCCGAAGTCGCTCAGGACGGGGACGCCGTGTTGCTGTCGCCTGCCTGCGCAAGCCTGGATATGTTCAAGAATTACGAAGAACGTGGCCGCCTGTTCGCTCGCTCAGTGGAGGCCTTGTCATGATCCTTGGCGTGATTCGACCTTACCCATCCCCACTGATCAGCGGCCGCGGCATCGACGTCGACTTTCCGATGCTCGCTGGCTGCCTAGCGCTGCTCGGCCTGGGCTTGGTGATGATCACCTCCGCCTCTTCGGAAGTGGCTGCAGTACAGTCTGGCAACCCGCTCTACATGATGATTCGTCACTTGATTTATCTGGTAATCGGCCTGGGCGCTTGCGCGGCGACCATGATGATTCCAGTGTCGACCTGGCAGCGGTTGGGTTGGCTGATGTTGATCGGTGCCTTTGGCTTGCTGGTGGTTGTGCTGGTGCCAGGGCTGGGTCGTGAGGTTAACGGTTCCATGCGCTGGATCGGCTTCGGCATGTTCAACGTTCAGCCGTCGGAAATTGCCAAAGTTTTCGTGGTGATTTTCCTCGGCGGCTATCTGGTTCGCCGTCAGCAAGAAGTCCGCGAAAGCTGGATGGGCTTCTTTAAGCCCTTCATTGTGTTGCTGCCCATGGCCGGTCTGCTGCTGATGGAACCGGACTTCGGTGCCACCGTCGTGATGATGGGCGCCGCGGCGGCCATGTTGTTTTTGGGCGGCGTTGGCCTGTTCCGTTTCACCTTGATGGTGGTCCTGGCCGTAGCCGCCGTGTTTGTGCTGGTTCAAGCCCAGCCTTACCGTATGGCGCGTCTGATTACCTTCACCGACCCGTGGTCCGATCAGTTCGGTTCTGGCTACCAATTGACCCAAGCCTTGATTGCCTTCGGGCGTGGCGAGTGGTTTGGCGTCGGTCTGGGCAACAGCGTGCAGAAGCAGTTCTACCTGCCCGAAGCGCATACCGACTTTGTGTTCGCCGTGCTCGCTGAAGAGCTGGGCGTAGTGGGCTCACTGTTGACCGTGGGACTGTTCGTATTCGTCAGTATCCGAGCGATGTACATCGGAATGTGGGCTGAAAGGGCCAAACAATATTTCGGTGCCTACGTCGCCTACGGCTTGGCGTTCCTGTGGATTGGTCAGTTCTTGATCAATATCGGGGTGAACGTCGGGCTGCTACCGACCAAAGGCCTGACCTTGCCGTTCCTCAGTTACGGCGGCAGTTCCTTGGTCATTTGCTGCGCCAGCCTTGGCTTGTTGCTGCGCATCGAATGGGAAGCGCGAACCAACACCGGCAGTGAAGAAACAGAATTCAATGAAAGCGACTTCGCTGAGGAGTCGAATCATGGGCGCTAACGTGCTGATCATGGCAGGCGGGACCGGCGGGCACGTGTTCCCGGCGCTGGCCTGTGCGCAAGAGTTTAAAGCCCGTGGTTACAGCGTCCATTGGTTGGGTACGCCCCGCGGTATCGAGAATGAATTGGTGCCGCAGGCAGGCTTGCCGTTGCACTTGATTAACATGACCGGCTTGCGCGGCAAGGGTGTGCTCGCGCTGTTCAAAGCGCCGTTTGTGTTGCTTAAAGCATTCATGCAGGCGCGCAAGATTGTTCGTCAGCTGCAGCCGGTCTGCGTGCTGGGTTTCGGTGGTTACGTCACCGGCCCTGGTGGACTGGCGGCAAAACTGGCCGGTATTCCGGTGATCATTCATGAGCAAAACGCGATTGCCGGCACCGCCAATCGCAGTCTGGTGCCGTTTGCCAGTCGCGTGTGCGAAGCGTTCCCGGACACCTTTTCCAAGTCGGCCAAACGCCGCACTACCGGTAACCCGGTGCGTAGCGAGCTGTTCCTCGAAACGCCGCGCCAGGCATTGGCCGGTCGTAAAGCGCGGCTGCTGATTCTCGGTGGCAGCCTCGGTGCCGAACCGTTAAACAAATTGCTGCCCGAAGCCTTGGCATTGCTGCCAGTGGAGTTGCGCCCTGAGGTGTTCCATCAGGCTGGCAGAAATCACGACGTCATTACCGCAGAGCGCTATCGCACTGTCGGTGTCGAGGCGCAAGTGGCGCCCTTCATCAAAGACATGGCCCAAGCCTATGGCTGGGCCGACCTGGTGGTCTGTCGCGCAGGCGCGCTGACCGTCAGTGAACTCGCGGCAGCTGGTCTGCCGTCACTGTTGGTGCCATTGCCCCACGCAATCGACGACCACCAGTCCCGTAACGCCGACTATTTGGCCCGCGAAGGTGCTGCTTTCGTCATGCCACAAGCGACAACTGGCGTAGCCGAAATGGCTGCACGCCTGAAAGAGGTTTTGATGCAACCGGAACAACTCAACAGCATGGCCCTGACGGCGCGCCGCCTGGCCAAACCTGATGCAACACGCACCGTGGTCGAAATCTGCCTGGAGGTGGCCCATGGTTGAGAATCAACGCGCGATGCCCCAGCCAGAAATGCGCCGCATCCGTCGTATCCATTTCGTCGGTATCGGCGGCGTGGGCATGTGCGGAATCGCCGAAGTGTTGCTCAACCTGGGTTATGAAGTGTCGGGTTCAGACCTGAAAGCTTCCCCGGTAACTGAACGCCTCAAGTCGTTTGGCGCACATATTTTTATCGGTCATGCGGCCGAAAACACTGCGAGCGCCGATGTGCTGGTGGTTTCGAGTGCAGTGAACACCACTAACCCGGAAGTGGCCAGCGCTCTGGAGCGTCGCATTCCGGTAGTGCCACGCGCTGAAATGCTGGCTGAGCTGATGCGCTACCGTCACGGTATCGCGGTCGCCGGCACCCACGGCAAAACCACCACGACCAGCCTGATCGCTTCGGTGTTCGCGGCCGGTGGCCTGGACCCGACCTTCGTGATTGGCGGCCGTTTGAACGCTGCTGGTACTAACGCGCAGCTCGGCACCAGTCGTTATCTGATTGCCGAAGCCGACGAAAGCGA
>NZ_JAMFRV010000187.1 GCF_026224925.1 Pseudomonas sp.
AGAGGCAGTACCAACCGTTAACGCTGCCGGATTTGTCGCCTGGAACATGGAACCTGTGGATGTCGCCGTCTGGGTCGGGCAGCCAGTCGAGCGGCCCATATACCGATTGCATGGCTTCACGGAACAGAACCGGTGCGTCAGTCATGGTGAGCACCGTTGCCCGCAAACGCACGGCAGATGGCGCCGTTATTGATGCCGGTCCAGCGAGTCAGCTCGTCGATATCATCGACTAACGAAGATGTCACCACCGCTTCTGCGCTACGCATCACTACAAGCCCGCAAGCGGCATCCTCTTTATTCAAAAACGGCCCCAGCAATGCCTTTGGTGCCTTCGGATGCGTAACGAAAAACAGCTCAATGGCTTTCTTTGGGCAAGCCGGTAGCGCTGGCGCTGATGCGCCATTTTGAATTTTCATGGTCTAGGCCTTCTGTTTGGCTATGCGGCGCTGACTGAGTGCGCAAAGGGCGCTACCGGCAGCGCGATACGTCTCGACGTCAATCAGTCCGACGTTAAGCATTGCCGCCAAGGCTCCGTGCCCACGGTGGTAGTACATGTCAACAAGGCGGTCGTGGACTTTAGAAAGCCTTTTGTAGTTGAATTGGATGACTTCGGCAGGGGTCATTTGGTCGTCCCCCTGGCCATATCTTTTCGAAACATGCTGGTGCGGCTTTGCAGCTGGCTACTCCACTCAAGACTCAGGTGTGCCCCAAGTTCGGCAAGTTCGATTGCGTTGTCGGGGTCGCCGTTTTCGATGTCGGCGCCTATCGATCTCAATATCGCTCCGAGCCAACGGATGTTTTGGTCCGCTCCATCCAAGGCGCTGAGAACTTCGTCCTTTTTTTCCTGAATAGGACGGCTCATTGCACACCGCCGTTGGACTCAATCATGCCGTCGAGAACGTCTGCCCAAGCCATCGCGGTGTGCTGAGCGACAGTCGCCAGTACCTTCGACACGAACGGCTGGGTGGTGGGTGCTGCAATCACTGAGAGAGCCAGCGCGAGCATGACAAGGATTTCTTGCACGTCACGCAATTCATCAACTGGGCTATCGGTGCCGTTGAAGTTGAATGGAATCAGATTCATTGGGCGATCTCCGCTTGAGTTGGAGCGTGGAGAAGCGCCCGATAATCCGTAGCAGCTGAAGAGACAACGCTGCGCAGCATTTCTTCAGGGATATCGGCGACCTGAGCTTCGACGGCGAGGTGGAAAATTACGCCAGCAAGAACCACCCCCACCGGAATGTCGGTAAGCGTCGAGCGATCGCAAGCCATCTCGAACATCTGTTCCGCTAGGCAATCGTAATCATCAAAGCTGGAGGCTCGCGTGGCGATCGGCTTGCTTTTCGGCAGCGGGCGCTTTGATTTAGGGATTGGCGTGCTCATACCGACAACCCCGGCGAATCTGCCGACACACTTTGGGTTTCAGCTTTTTGTGTCGCGGATTCGACATCGCTTTGAACGCGCTCAAGGTAATGCTCTGCATCTTGCTGAAGTCGAACGCCAACTAATCGGAGGCCATGTCCGACGCCAGCGATCACAGACGGACTGAGAACTCCCTCCTCATCGCCAGAGTCGAGCAAGCGCTGAAACAGGCTACCGACAGCCCAAATAAACTGGCCGGTCGCTTCCATAGTCGAGGCAGCATTTCCCAGGCAGGCGCTAGTAGTGGTTGCGCGAGTCATACGGCACCGCCGACTGTTTCCAGGGCGCGCGATTTAGCCATATGACTGTTAAATCGGGCGAGACGGACTGCAAGGCTTGAGTTGGCCCGGAGTGCTGCGAAGGCCATAGCGCGGTGCGCGGCGGCTTTGCTGGATTCTACGGACGGATTTAGGGTAAGGGAGAACTGCATAGGTATCGCTCCAACTTGTGATCTGGAGTCGCCACTACCCGCTGCAAAACAGGATTGGGTGGCGACTGTGCACAGGTTTGCAGACCGGGAAAGTTGGCACCCGGCATACCCGAAGGTATCCCGCGCACAGCCGCCATAGAGCATCGCTACAGACGTAAAAAAACGCCTGCCAATGGACTTGGGGCGCTGGTGCGCCAACTTGATCGGGCTGCAAATCCCGGTCGCTGAATTTGCAGCGACCCGCGGAAGATACAGACGGCTAACCTTGTGTGCAACCCCCTGTTTCAGATTGAGCTTAGGCAGTGGTGGGCAGGCGAGCATATTCATGCGGCTTCGCTCCCGAGCTGCTTCATCTGCAGACCGCCGACGTAGCTCAGAAGATGTTTCTTCCGGGTGGCAAAGTCCTTGCCCTGGCCGATCAACAGTACGTCGCGATTTTCCACCAGCATGATCAGTTCAAGTTCAGCCTGGCTGAGTTGGTCACGGTTGCGGCCCTTGAACGCGCCGGTGATGACCTCGGTAATCAACCTGGCTTCGTTCATGTAATGGTGCGGCTTCGTGGTCTTGCCAATGGAGTCATGGGTGATCGATAGGGCATCACACAAGCTCCGGTAGCCGACTGCTGCCAACCGGCGGGCGACCGACCGCGAGTTGAGTTCACCGCGCACCAGGGCATCAACCTGCTGGTCGCACCAGATTTCAAAGTCGACCGACAGCCAGCGGGCAAACTTCACGGCCAGCCGTGGGTGAATCCAGGTGCCGCCACCCCGATCGGCACGGGCACGACTGGTTTTTACATATGTGATTTTCCCATATGTACGCTCCAGCCCTTCCAGATAGCGGATCGCGTCGGGCAGCCGAAGCCATTGCGCTGGCTCTTTGTCGAACCGTGCGGCGGCTTCGGTGGCGTTGATCCAGCCGTCAGCGTTGAACGTGACGGCCTGGCCCTCATAATCCATCTGCACAATTTTAGTAGTCATGCCGCCACCTCACGCCGAGCGCCCGCAGCGAGTCGCATCATCTTCAACACATTGCGGGCGCGTTTGCGCTCACTGACCGGCAGGGTGTACCGAGTAACTGTGCAATCCTCGCCCCAGTGGTTTGGAACCTGCTCAAGCACACGTTCGAACTTCAATCCGTAGCCATTGGCTAGGCTGCTGATTGTCGAATGTAGGCAGTGGTCACCTAGACGCTCAGCCTCAAACCGCATGAGGCTTCCATCGTTCACTAGATAGGTGAGGACGCGTGAAATCTTGGTCGGCGCGTTAGCTCGGGTGGTAACATCGCCGTGCGACAGGCTGCGTTTCTCTTCGGGGATCGTGGCCTTTTTCATTTATGCCACCGCTCGGCTTTCGGCGATCCGGTCATTCATCCAGCCGTAAATTTCAGACTCGACCCATACCACGCACTTCGGCCCGAGCATGACTTGTTTCGGGAAGTTGTCGGCGCCAATGCGGCGGTAAATCTCGGTACAAGACAGTCCGGTGATGCCTTCTACGGTTTGGCGCTTGATGAACCTGATCGCAGGCTTGTCGCCGGAGGCGGGTGCGGCCTGATGGGAATGCTTGCCGATGGAGTGGGTTGTGGCTGTCATCGTCTGCGCCTCCTAGGGCGTTATGGGTAACTGACGATGGCAATGCTAGGAGAGGGCTTACCCACTGGATAGGAGGGGTATCTTAGGAAATAGGCCGGGTATTCGGTCTGCCTAGGGTAGGGGTAAGTGACTACAACCCGCGCGCGGCTTGGTTTAGAAATAGGCGGGGTATTTTATTGGGAGCGGATGGCGCCAGCGCCTCGCTTACGCCAACTTACTACTGCGCAGAGCCTTTCGGTTGCTTCCTTGTTGAGCTTATAGCCGTTGTCTTTCAGCCAGTCTTCTACTAGTCCATGAACGCCGCGACCACCAGCACCAGCAGGATTATGGGTGCCGTCTCTGGTAATCGTCCGCCAGCACTCAAAGCCTAAGCGAAACTCGGGTGGCGATACTTCGTTGTCTGCTCGCAAGCATTCGGCAAGAGCCATAACATCTTCTAGGCGTTCTTCCATGCTGATAATGAGATCGCTGTCTTCTTGCTGCTGGCGGATCGCTTGGCTTAGTACGCGGCGGTCTTGCTCTGCATCGTCTCGAAGTTGTGTGATCTGCGCATCCTTGTAGGCAAGCTGAGCGCGAAGTTCGACTACGTCCTGATCTGAGCGTCGCCGCGCAGCCTGTTCGGCGTCCAAGCGCTCGGCTGCGCTCTGCTCGCCCTCTCGACGTAACTGAGCTTGTTGAGCTTTCAGAATTACCGGAGCACTGCCCGACAGATGGGCGAG
>NZ_JAMFRV010000188.1 GCF_026224925.1 Pseudomonas sp.
AGTTCACCTTCGGCGACTACCCGCTCACCGTGGCACAAGGTGGCGTAGCCAGGCGTGATGCCGGCGACCTCAATCACTGCCCCCGGCGCCAGCCGCTGTAGCGCGTCCAGGGTCAAGGTCACGCTGCCGCTGCGCACGGTCAGCTCCAACGAGATGCCAGACAGCGGCGCCGGTTGGTAAGGCTCATCGCCGGACTCGCTGTCTTGTTCATCGTCTTCTTCCAGCGATGAACCCTCGGTATCCAACCCGTCGTCTTGCCACTCCTCATCCTCCAAGGTCGTTGTGTCGTCATCCCGGGATTGGTACGGGGAGTGATCCAAGTCATGGCTGCTCATGGTGAATGTCTTCCTCATCAATCAAATGCACGAACAGTCGGTCGTTCAACGTCTCGGTAGCGACATGCCAATGCCTGCCGCCGAGGTCGAGCATGCCGTTGCCTTCGCTGTCGAATAGGCAATGACTGGGCAGCAGCACATCGCCGACCCGCACCGAGGCCAATTCATCGCTGGTCAACGTCAAACCGCCTAGCAGTAAAGGGCTGTGGATTGGCCAGTCACCAGGCAATGGGCGTTGCAGCGGGTGCCATTGTCCGGCCTCCAGCAAACGCAGCAGAGTCTCGGCGCCCAGGGTCAATACGGCGTGCACGGACTCTTCGCCCAAGCGCACATTGAGGCGACAGACCACGGGGTCAAGCAATGCAGGGTCGGCGTCCTCCAGCGTCGCCAATGGGGCGAAGACCGCTGCCAGATCAGGGCTGAGCATTTGATTGATGTACTGCCAATACCAGGCTTGAGCGGCGCCATCGACCACCACCGGTGCCTCGCCAAACAGACTCAGCACGGCACCGGGCTCCGTCAGGTGCAGCACGCCAGCGGCGGATTGGAAAAACCCACCTGGACTGGATTGCCCAACGTCATCCTGCGCCGGTTGCAAGGTCAGCACGCCTTGTTCATCACGGGTGCTGAAACCCAGTTGCGCACCGTGGCCCAGTTCCCGCCGGGCACGGGCCAACGCGCTGCTGACGTGGCGCAGACGCAGCAGGGTCATGCGTTGAAGTCTTCATGCAGCGACAAGTGCACATCGAGCCCCAATGCCTGGGAAAGCGCGTCTTCGCAGGCCTCATGGCGCGTGTGCAAACCGTCCAGCACTTCACGTCGAGCGAAGCCGAGTTCAATATCCCAATGGCTTTTGTTTCTCTGCGCGCGGATCTGCACCTTGCCCAGATTGGGCATCAACAAGGTGGCGCTAAACGGACCGTCACCGTGGGCTGATAAACGCATTGTCAGGTCGTCGATCAACTGTTCCGGCACTTCGTCAGCCGCGCTGATCGGTGTAAACGCGCTGCCCGCTGAACCGGAATGATCGTCCTGTTGCTCTCGTACCGGTGGCACCAGCAGCTGCGCAAAAAACTGTCCGTCTGCTGACAGCGGCGCTTCCCGTTCTTCGGCGTCGTCCATCCAGCTGGGGCGATTACGTTCGATCTCGGCACGGCGTGGCATGGCCGGGCGCGGCGTTCGGCTGTCGACGGGCGCTGCCGGCGGGGCAGGTGGCGTGCGTACGGGAGGGCGTGGAGTGGGCACGGCGGGCTTGATCGGATGGCTCATCGGTGGCTCAGTCCTCATTCAATGTTTCGCTCATGCAGGCCAGCTTCTCCACCGCGCGCAGCTGCGCTTTAGCGGTTTGCCGGGCCTGCTCCAGGAATTGCCTCTGGGCGTCGATCTGCTCGCGTTGCTGGTTGACGTCCTGTTGGATGAAGGCCAGACGATCAAGCATCTGCCGCTCTTTTTCGTGCCAACGCTCGACCTCGCTCAGCTCCATGCTTTTGTGCAGATTTTCCTCGGCCAGTGTGTGCCGTAGGTCGTGTTGTTTTTGCCGTTCCTGAACGTACGCGTCCTGGGTCTCGATCAACTGACGTTGCATCGCTTCCAGCTCACGTTGCGCACGATGCTGGGCGCGTTCGGCACTGGCGTGTCGGTGTTGGCGCAAAGGCGTGAGAACACCGATGACTTTTTCCATCGCTTCGCGGTACGGATCGACTTCAAGTTCGTCGTCCATGGTTATTCCGGTAACTGCGAGGTGAGGTACATCAGGGCTTCCAGGGTGTCGCTCAACGGCACCGGTTCACGTAGGTCCTGGCGTAGAAAACGGTTGATGTTGTCGTTGAGTTGCACCGCGCAATCAGTCACTGGATCGCCGCCCGGCTGGTATTCACCCAGGCGCAAGAGCATTTCAACTTCACGGTAAGCCGCCATGAGTCGGCGCAGGCGGTTGTTGGCCTGTTGGTGCTCGCGGCTGCTGACGTTGCTGAGGATTCGGCTGATGCTGGCTTGTACGTCGATGGCCGGGTAATGCCCACGTTCGGCGAGTTTGCGCGAGAGCACGATGTGGCCGTCCAGCAGCGAGCGCACTTCGTCGGCCACCGGATCGTTCATTGAGTCTTGCTCGATCAACACCGTATATAACGCCGTGATCGAGCCGCGTTCGCTCATTCCGGCACGCTCAACCAATTGCGGCAGCAAGGTATACACCGACGGCGGTAAGCCGCCGCGACCCAACGGCTCGCCGGAAGCAATGCCAATTTCTCGTTGCGCACGAGCGAATCGGGTCAGTGAATCAAGCAACAGCAGCACCTTGCGCCCTTGTTGGCGGAAGGCCTCGGCGATGGCGGTGGCGGTAAACGCCGCACGGGCGCGTTCCATGCTGGAACGGTCTGAGGTGGCGCACACCAACACCGAGCGCTGGCGTAGTTCGTCGTCCAGTTCGTGATCGAGAAACTCACGCAGTTCGCGTCCGCGTTCGCCGATCAGGCCGAAAACGATCACGTCGCACTCCATGTTGCGGGCCATTTCCGCCATCAACGTGGTCTTGCCACAGCCGGCACCGGCAAACAGTCCGACCCGCTGCCCTTCGCCCAATAAAATAGCGCTGTCGATGGCGCGGATGCCGGTGGTGAGGGCGTTGGTGATACGCGGGCGTTCGGTGGGCGGCAGGGCGGCTGCAATCACCGGCATGGTGGTGCGGCGGTCATTGGGACCGGCAAAAGCGCCGACCGAATTCCCCAGCAATGGACGACCGAAACCGTCAAGCACGCTGCCCAGCAGGCTGTCGTCGACACCGATGCGATGGGCTACGCCCAAGGGGCGTATGTCTGCGCCTACTTGAATCCCGTCTGCCGTACCCAAGGCGCTAAGCAAGGTGCATTGGCTGGTGAACCCGACGATTTCTGCCAGCATCACACTGCCGTCTGCTTTGCTGACTTCGCACAAGTCGCCAATCTTCGCCGCCGGTATCTGGCACTCCAGCAAAATGCCGTTTACCGCGGTCACCCGACCACTGATGCGCACCGCCGAAAAGCGTGTAAGGCGTGCGCGATGTGCCGCCGTCCAGTCGGCGAGGGCGGCGTTCACCAGCGCACCTCATAGTGGTGATCACCTTCGAACTCGATGTGTTGCTCGTCGATTTTAGTCAGTTTCAGCCCGGCCAGTTCGTCGCCGATGTACAGGCGATGACCGTCATTGGTCACCAGATGCGCCATGGGTCCGGACATGATTTGCACGATGACAAAGGGCAGCCCGGTTTGCGCGTTCGAAACGTTATCAATCACGGCGACCGGCGCGGCGTATTGCTCCTTGAAGCGCTGCAGCATGCGTTGATAAACCTCAAGGGATTCATCCTTGACGCTGCCGGTCAGCGACAAGCCATCGGCGGTGGTTTGTACCGTCACTCCGCTGAGCATGCGTTCACTCAACAGGGTATTGAGCAGGCGTCGGGTGTCTTCGGCCGTGGCCAGTTTGATCTTGGATGAAGCTGCAGAATGGCTGCTCGTGGTGACGGCGGTTGCCGGGTTGTCCGTGCCGGGTGAGGTTGAGTGGCTCAAACCCCAGGCGCTGCCGACAATGCCTACCAACAGGCCGACGATGACCCCTGAGGTGCGATTGAGACCCCGTGAGCGGGATATTACTTTCTCTAGCGGCGGCGACACTGGGGGCGATGACGGGGCCGGGTCTTCATTCAGGAGATTTTCCATGGCCGGCTTCGCAGGCGCGGTCGTCCAGTCCTCTTGTGCCGGTGCCAGGCACAGCCACACAGTGCCCAGCACAAACGGGATATTGGGCGTCAGTTCGGTCAGGCTGTGTTGGTGACCCTCTTCATCACACACCGGGCCGTCTTCGGCCAGCAGCGTCCAGCCGACATCGGTGCGATTCAACCGACAGTGCAGGGCCGCAATGCCCAAATCGAACAGCGCAAGGTCCTGTTCGGTGTCAGAACCGATCAACCATTGTTCGCCAATCAGCGGTAAGGCCGCGCCTTGGTGCAGGCCGTTCAATACCCGTAACTCAAACATCACGACACGCTCCCGGCATTAGGCTGCATATTCATTGCCCAGCGGTTGTAGTTCGTCTTCGAGGTCGAAGCGTCCGAGCACTTTCACCTGAGCAGCGTTGCTGATCTCGGCGAACGACAGCACGGGCACATGATGGAATTCTTCCTGTAGCAGGCTGCGTAATGGGCTACGCAAGTCTTGAGCGACCAACAGCACCGCGCGTTCGGCCGAGCGCAACGGGAAGGCGATGCGCAGTTGCTGGACCAGCTGCACTCCGGACTCATTGCTCAGGGCAAAAAAGGTTTCAGTCTGGGTCTGGCGCAGGCTGTCGCGCAAAATGCCTTCGCTTTCCGGGGTCATTAGCCACACCAACAGACCGTCGGTGCCGCAGTACTGGTGATAAATCACCGACTTCAAGGCAATGCGCACGTAGTCAGCGAGCACGGTGATTTCGCGCTCATGCTGGCCGTACTCGATCAAGGTCTCGGCGATCACCCGAATCGCCCGCAACGGAACGCATTCGGAGGCGAGCCTTTGCAATACCGCAGAGAAGCGCGATAACGGCAGCACCCGCTGCATTTCCTGGGCGAGTTCCGGTTGTTCGGTTTCCAGCCAGCCAAGGATCGCCTTGCTCTCCTGCAACCCAATGAACTGCGGGCCGCAGGCCTGTAGCGCACGCTCCATGCGCTCGATGATCAGGGTGTTGGCACTCACTGATTCAAGTGCGCCGTCTTGCAGCTCGGCGGCGTCGACTGGCATCCATAACCACTGGGCTTCTTGTCGATCAGCGCCCCCCGGCAGTGCGAATTCAAACTCGGCATCGTCCAGGGTGCTAACATCGATAGCCACATGGGTACGGGTGAAGGTAGCCTTGACCATGGGCACTTCGTAGACCGAGAAGCGAAACTCATCCAGCTGCAAATGTGCGGCGGTCTCGATGATGAATGACGGTAAGGTGAGGCCGTATTGCACCACCAGCCGATTACGTTTTTGACGAATCTCGCTGACCAGCGCGCGAATCTGTTCCTTGTTTTGCTGCGGGTGAAACTGCAATAAAAACTGCCGGCTGGGAGTGAAGGTGCGCAGGTCCTCACGGCCATTGTCTTCTGGCGCGACATTGACCGGCGCCTCCTGGGGCGCTTTAGGTTTGGCCCGCTGCAATTGCAACAGACCACCGCCGCCGCAGATCACCGCGATGGTGACGAAAACGCCGGTCGGCATGCCCGGCAACGCCGCAAAGCCAAGCATGGCAACGGCTGAGATAATCCAGGCCTTCGGCTGGCTGGTAATCTGTTCGGCGATTTCCCGGCCAATGTTGGCTTCCACATTGGGATCGCCATTGGGCACCCGGGTAATGATCATGCCGCAGGTGACGGAGATCAGTAGCGCCGGGATTTGCGCGATAAGCCCGTCGCCGATGGTCAATACGGTGTACAGCTGCAAGGCGTCGCCTGCGCTCATGTTGTGTTGCATCACGCCAATGGCGATGCCGCCGATCATATTGATCGCGACGATGATCAAGCTGGCAATCGCATCGCCATTAACGAACTTCATCGCGCCGTCCATGGCGCCGAACAGTTGGCTTTCCTTGCCCAACTCTGAACGCCGGATGCGGGCCTCGAACACGCTGATCAGGTTGGCGCGCAGGTCGCTGTCGATGGACATTTGCTTGCCGGGCATCGCGTCGAGGGTGAACCGCGCGCCGACTTCCGCCACTCGCTCAGAACCCTTGGTAATCACCAAAAAGTTGACCACGGTGAGGATCAGGAAGATCACCAGGCCCACCGCCAGGTTGCCGCCGACCACAAATTGGCCGAACGCTTCAACGATGTGCCCGGCGTCCTGGTTGAGCAGAATCAAGCGCGTGGTAGAAATCGACAGCGCCAGGCGGAACATGGTGGTCAACAGCAGCACCGCAGGGAACGTCGAGAATGCCAGCGGCCGAGGCAGGTGCATGGCGAGCATGATCAACAGGCAGGAAATACAAATATTGATGGCGATCAATACGTCCACCAACCCAGTGGGCAGCGGGGTAATCATCATGAACACGATAGCGATGACCACAAACGCACCGACAATTTCCGAGCGACGCATGGTCGCGAGGGCGATTTGGTTGAAGAAATCGATAATCCGGTTCATCAGGCTGGGGTTCCTCCGTTTCTGCTCTGGCCTTGTTCCTGTCGGGTCAGTTCTGCCATGAGGATCAGCATATTGCCGAGTGCGTTTTGACGGGCTTTCGGGTCACGCCACAGGAGGATTGGCAGTTGTTGCAGCATCGGCCGCAAGCCATTGAGAAAGGCCAGTTGATGCTTGAGTTGGTTGCCACTGACTTGCTGCGCCAGTTGCAAGGTTTCGTGCAGGCTCATGCCTTTGCTGGACAACGCCAGTACATGCTTGAGAAACGTCGGTGCGCTGAGTTTCAGCTGGGGGTTCTTGGCGCGCATCCGGCCCAGTAAATGCTCGCTGCTGGAGACCAGGGTTGCCACGTGCCGCGCTGTGCTCAAGCCGTGCATCAAACTGCGTAGTTGTTGCGGAGAGGTAGACGGCTTCAGCGACGCCAGATCATCAGCAATCGCACTGCGTATGTCGTGCAATGTTGGTTCGAATTGTTGTTCGCTGTCGTGTTGCCCCAGCAAGGCTTCGATCAGCGCAGAAATACTTTGCTGACCTACCACCCCTTCGTAGTAGAGGTTACGTAATGCTTGCCGACGCTTGACGCTGATGCCCGAGCGGGCGAAAGCCCTCGCGGTATTAATCCCTGCTTTGGCTTGACCGCCGTATTGACGACGCAATATTTTCAGCTGCTGGGACAGCATCACGTGCTCACCGGTTGCGCCTTCGTTCTGTGCCTGCCTTGCCGCTGCCTGAAGCATGACGTGAGCTTTGGCCGCATCGCCTTCGACTAATCCGAACACCTGTTCAAGGCTGGGACGTTTATTGGTCAGCGCTTTGCGCAGATTACGGGCTGCTTCGTCCAGGCCCTTGTCGTGTGAGCCCATGAGTTGGTGAAACAATTCGCCGAGCTTGGTCGAGCGTGACTGCAACGTGTTGATGCTGACCATCACATTACGGTCGCTGAGCGTCCGGCTCTGCTGCCCCAACGCGGTGGCGAACCTGGCGACCTGCTGGGCTGGTGTTTGCGTCGAGGGTGTGACCGTGGGCGCAGCAGCCATCGTTGCCGCAGCGCTAGGCGCTTTCGCCGCGGCAACCGGCAATAGGTTCATTACTTGAGAAACACTCGGAGCCACGATTTTCATAGCGCGATACTTTCAGAGGTCATGCAAGTGTGTGGGCGTGGGTCGTGATCCAGTTCCCTCGAAAAGTCGCTGATGGCCACGGTTTGCAAAACCTCGTCGCCCGATCCGGGCAGCTGTGCAAGAACTTGCGCAAAACAAGGGGCGTTTATTTTATTTAGTGTTAATAAACAAAGGCTTATGTTTTATTTTTTGTTGGCATGCATATCGCTATTGCTCAAGGACACCTCCGAGAATGGTAAGCGAGCATGTATTCAGGTACCGCAGTTTCCGACTTGACCGAATCAGTTGGTATCCGCCAACTCACCCGTATACAGGTGCAAATGCTGCGCGGTTTTATCCAGCGGCGTGTCATGAACCCGGAGGATGTCGACGACATTCTTCAGTCCACGTTTCTGGAAGCGCTGAAGTGCGAACACAAATTCCAAAATACCTGCAAGCCGGAAACCTGGCTGTGCGGCATCGCGTTGAACCTGATCCGTAGTCACTTCCGCAAGCTGTACAAGCAGCCGTACCAGGAAGCCTGGGAAGACCAGGCGCATTCAGAGGAGGGCACCAGTGACATCGGCAGCCAGGTGGATGGTTATCGGCAGCTCGACCGGGTGATACACGCCATTGGCACGCTGCCGTCGACCATGCAGGAAATCATTTTGGTGACGCTGGAAGTCGACGGTAGCTATCAGGAAACCGCCACCACATTGGGGGTGCCCATTGGTACGGTTCGCTCTCGGTTGTCCCGTGCACGTGAGCAGTTGAAGCGTAATGTTCCGAGTTATTTTTGAGTGGGTGATCGTTGCGGAGATTCGGTAGGAGCGAACTTGTTCGCGAATGCGACACCGCGGTTTATCTGGAACACCGCGCTGTTTGCTTCCCGAATGAATTCGGTCCTACAGGCTCAGTGGATTTGATCAGCCGGGCAGTTGGCCTTGGCCAGTTTTGATGATGTTGGCGAAGTTGAGGACGTCTGAAGGATAGCTTGCGCCGCCGACACCGCCCGTATCGGCCAGGTTGCTGGTATTGACCTTGTCCGGGCCGGAGTTGTAGGCCCGTAGCGCCGCGCCTTCATCACCTCCAAATGCTTTCATTTGATCGCGAAGATACAGCGCACCGGCCATGATGTTGTCGTGGGCGTCGTTAACGTTTGCGTTACCCAACTGCTCCGGATTCGCTGCTTTGAGCCCAGCGAAGGTATCGGCGTTGACTTGCATCAGCCCGGAGTCAGCTTTGCCGTTAACGTTGGTGGTCCCTGCATCCAGCTTGCCCCGTGACTCTGCCCAAATCATCCCGGCAATGGTTTCAGGCTTCATGCCGGTTGCCTTGGCAGCGTCTTGAATATCGGCACGGTACGGTTCGAGTTCTTTCGGCAAATTCAGATCGCCGCTGCCGCCGACCGATGAGTCTGGCGTGGTTGCAGACAGGCTTTGCGTGGGTGAGGTCGCGGATC
>NZ_JAMFRV010000189.1 GCF_026224925.1 Pseudomonas sp.
CGTCAATACCGCGAATTTTACATTTAGTGATCCCGTGGTGTTCTCCGACCCGCTGGTGCCGGGTGATCTCGTCCAGTTCGCGATTGCGAAGAACACCGTCAGCACCCCGAACGTTTTCTCGATAATCGGAAGCTTCTCCACGGATTTCGGTGCCACTTGGACCACCGCTGGACAGCTGAGCGGGGAGATCGACCCTGCGTCGGCGACGGGCGCCTTCTACACGACCATCACGGACCTCTCCGGCGGCTTCGACCGAAATCACAATTTTTACCTGCTGTCCCTGCAGCACAACGACGACAACACGTCGGGATCGCTCGTGTTCGACAAGTTTGACTTCACCACCAAAGAAACCTTGCTGATAGACCGCAAGGACAGTCCTTGGGCCAAATCCGACGCTGAACTGGACGATTTGTGGCGCAAGCGGGTCGAGGATGAAGTGCTGCGATTGAAGATCGCCGGCAAAGAACCCAAAGCTATTCAAGAACTGCTGACCAAGCGCTACAAGAACCAATTGGCGCGATTGGAACAGACCCGCAGCGAAGACGTATTCCAGGCTTACATCAACAACTTCGCCATGTCTTACGATCCGCACACCAACTACCTGTCCCCGGACAGCGCGGAAAACTTCGACATCAACATGAGCCTGTCGCTGGAAGGCATTGGCGCCGTGTTGCAGAGCGACAACGACAACGTGAAAATTGTGCGCCTGGTTCCGGCCGGCCCTGCCGCCAAGACCAAGCAAGTTGCTCCGTCAGACAAAATCATCGGCGTCGCACAAGGCGACAAAGAGATGGTCGACGTGATCGGCTGGCGCCTGGACGAAGTGGTCAAGTTGATT
This sequence comes from Pseudomonas sp., assembly GCF_026224925.1. GTDB lineage: Bacteria > Pseudomonadota > Gammaproteobacteria > Pseudomonadales > Pseudomonadaceae > Aquipseudomonas. Next base: position 839 of record NZ_JAMFRV010000189.1, read on the forward strand.
CGTGGTGCCAAGGGTTCGGTGGTGCGCCTGGAAGTGATTCCAGCCACTAACGCACCGAACGACAACACCAGCAAAATCGTTTCGATTACCCGTGAAGCGGTGAAGCTTGAAGAGCAGGCGGCGAAAAAGTCGATCCTTAACCTCAAGCAGGATGGCCACGATTACAAACTGGGCGTCATCGAAATTCCGGCGTTCTATCTGGACTTCAAGGCCTACCGTGCAGGCGACCCGCAATACAAGAGCACCACGCGGGACGTGAAAAAACTGCTTACCGAACTGCAAGCCGAAAAAGTTGATGGCGTGGTCATCGACCTGCGCAACAACGGCGGCGGTTCATTGCAGGAAGCCACCGAGCTGACCAGCTTGTTCATCGATAAAGGCCCTACCGTGCTGGTGCGTAACGCCGACGGCAAGGTTGATGTGCTTGAAGACGAAGACACCGGCGCCTTCTACAAAGGCCCAATGGCGTTGCTGGTCAACCGTTTGTCTGCTTCGGCTTCGGAGATTTTTGCCGGCGCCCTGCAGGACTATCACCGCGCGCTGATCATCGGTGGCCAGACCTTCGGCAAAGGCACCGTGCAGACCATTCAGCCGCTGAACCATGGCGAACTGAAACTGACGCTGGCCAAGTTCTACCGGGTCTCCGGGCAGAGCACCCAGCATCAAGGCGTACTGCCGGACATCGCGTACCCGTCGATTATCGACACCAAGGAAATCGGCGAAAGCGCGCTTCCAGAGTCGATGGCCTACGACACCATCAAGCCTGCAATCAAGCCTGTGGTGGATCCGTTCAAACCATTCCTTGAGCAGTTGAAGGCACGCCACGACGCACGTTCGTCGAAAGACCCTGAGTTTGTCTTCATCGAAAACCGTCTGGACCTCGCACAAAAGCTGATGGCCGAAAAAACCGTCAGCCTGAACGAAGCCGAACGTCGTGCTCAACACACTGACATTGAAGGCAAGCAACTGGCGTTGGAAAACACCCGTCGCAAGGCTAAAGGTCAAGACCCGCTCAAAGAGTTGAAGAAAGAAGACGAAGACGCGCTGCCAGCGGATGACGACAAGACCAAACCCGAGGACGACGCTTACCTGTCCGAGACCGGGCGTATCTTGATCGACTACCTGAACTTGAATGGGGCGCTCGCGAAGAAGTAATCACATGGAATGAATGACTGAAGACTGCTGGCCAATTAGTTTCATTTAGAGGCATTTGGTCATCAAACAGTCATGAATCTGTCGTGAAATAGAGGGGCTGAGCGCTTTGTGCTCAGCCCCTTTTTCTTGCCCAGAGATTGCCATGACCGTCACTGAACAGCTGTGTGCACTGAGCTCAATTTTGGCTCATGGTGATCTGCACAGCTTGTTCCAGCCAATAGTGTCGCTGTCGGATCGCCGAATTCTGGGTTACGAAGCCTTGACCCGGGGCCCTTCCAACAGCCCGCTGCACTCGCCCCTCAATCTGTTCGCCATCGCACGCCAGGCAGGTCGCTTGAGCGAGCTGGAAATGGCTGCCCGTGAATCAGCCTGCCGACGCTTCAGCGCGCAAAAACTAGAGGGCAAACTGTTCCTCAACGTTTCACCGGAATCGCTGCTGGAGCCGACGCACCCGCCCGGTCGTACGTTGGAGCTGCTGCAAACCTACGGTATCGCCCCCAGCCAAGTGGTCATCGAACTGACCGAGCAAACGCCCACCGACGATTTCGAGCTGTTGTATAAAGCCCTGCACCATTACCGTGACATGGGGTTTACGATCGCTTTGGACGATCTCGGTGCGGGTTATTCAAGCTTGCGGTTGTGGTCGGAACTGCGTCCGGACTACGTCAAAATCGATCGGCACTTCATCGATGGCATTCATCAAGATGCGGTCAAACGTGAGTTTGTCGGTTCCATGCTGCAAATGGCTAAAGCGTCTCGGGCTCTGGTGATTGCCGAAGGCATCGAGTTACCGGAAGAACTGGCGGTATTGATCGATATGGGCGTGGACCTGGTTCAGGGTTATCTGCTCTGCCGTCCGCAAGAACAGCCACCGCGCGATGCCCGTGCGTTGCTGCCTAAATTTGGGCCCATGGTTGCCACCCTCAACGAAGATGCGCCAGACCTCAGAGCCTTACTGATTGAACAACCCGCGGTCAATCAATCGACGCCAACGGCCAGCGTGCTCGAACTCTTCCGCAAGCAAGCGAACCTGAACTCGCTGGCGGTGCTGGACGATTCATCTAAGCCCTGCGGCATTGTCCACCGCCATTCGTTGTCTGAGGCGCTGCTCAAGCCGTTTGCCACTGACCTGTTTGCACGTAAGCCGATCAGCCGCTTGATGAGCGATGACTTTCTCGCGGTGGAGTTGAATCAGTCGCTGCAACAGGTCAGCCGCTTATTGACCAGCCGCGCCCGGCAGCGCATCGAAGAAGATTTCATTATCACCGCCAACGGCGCTTATCTAGGATTGGGCCGGGTGATTGATGTGCTGAAATTGATCACTGAGTTGAAGATCCAACAGGCCCGCTACGCTAACCCGCTGACCCTATTACCAGGCAATGTGCCCATCCAGCAGTGCCTCACGCGCCTGTTGCAGCAAGGCCGGGAGTCGATGATTTGCTACGTGGACATCGACAGCTTCAAACCGTTTAACGATATCTATGGCTATGGTCGTGGTGACGAAGTGTTGCTGTGCCTGGCGCAGTGCCTGAACGACCGCATCGACCCCAGCCGAGACTTCGTGGGGCATATTGGCGGCGATGATTTCTTGATGGTGCTGGGCTCTGAAGATTGGCGCAAAAGGCTAAATTTATTGCTGGAAGATTTTCAGAATCAGTGCCGCCGCTTCTACCGCGCCGAGCATGTGGAATCAGGGTGTTTCACTGCCTTGAATCGTCAGGGCCAGCGCCAGGAGTTTCCGCTGCTGTCGCTGTCCATCGGCGTGGTGCACTTACGGCCCCAAGCCTGTGGGCATTTGGATGCTAGTCAATTGGCCGAATTGGCATCACAGGCCAAGCACTATGCCAAGGATATTGCCGGGGCAAGTGTGCATGTGATTGATACGCTGGATCATGAGGCGGTGGAAGGCTAACAGTCTTTTTGGGAGTAATCCTACAGCAGTCCTTGAAGTATCCTACATCCTATAAATCCCGTTTCCCGAAGCCTGTATTTCCGATGAAAAAAGGACTCGTACACATGGCTCATAATGCATATATGACCCTCACGGGTAAGACCCAAAACCTAATTTCAGCAAAGTGCTCGACGCCTGAGTCTCCTGGCAATAGATAAGTGCCCAACAAAAAGTCAGGTGGCAATCTTGCCGAGTCCAGACTGGATACGGTCTAGTGCGCCCTCTAGCCCTACTCGTGTGTGTTTGCGAAAAGGCAGCCACTGGTATTTGATCTTGCGCCAGAGGATTTCGATCCGGTTCAGCTCCGGGGAATACGGCGGCAAGAAGTACAGAGTCAGTCTTTCGAACTCCGGGAGCTGAAGTAGTGCACCTACCGCTTTCGCCGCACGAATGGAGGCGTTGTCCACCACCACAACCAAGGGTTTAGCTGTCTGCTTCAATAGTTGACTCAAGAAGCCCGCAAAGGCTAGCAACGTCATCGTCCCCCTAGTTCTTGACAGATACAGCCCACCAGAGCTGAGCATCGCCCCCATGACGTTGAGTCGGCCGGCTTTCTGTGGCTGAGTCTTGTGGGGCTTGCCGCGCAAGGTCCAAGCACTAAGCACCGGCGGTGCCAATGAAAAACCTGCCTTATCCACGTAAGCCAATTCGACTTCGCCTTCCAGCGCCTTCCACATAAGTTGCTCAAGCTCCTCACCGCTTTTTGCGAAGGCCTGGGCGTCACGGTTTTTTTAAACTGTAATGGGTTCGTTTCCAGACGAAACCGAGATGTTTGAGAGCATTCTTCACCGTATTCAGATGCACCGTAACGTCGAACTCTTCTACCAACCGCTGATGTATCTCGCCAGCACTCAACGGACTTGTTTGCGCCCACTCCTCAATAGTCGACGGATAGGCCGACAGCTTGCCCGGCGCACCTGAACGGGGCGCATCAAACAGACCCGTAAAGCCTTTGTTCAATCACTGTTGTCGACGTTCGTAGAAGGTTTGCGCCCTATCCCAACTAGGCCAATCTTTGCCCTTGCGAACGATAGCTTCCAGCTTGAGAATTTCTTCCTCGGTCAACAGTAAGGGCTTTTGTTTCATGGACAAGGGGCTCAAAAATCAGCATTTATGCGGGCCAACATAATGACCTGATTTTTTTGCTGAGCGCTTAACGGAGGACCGTCGACATACTTAGTGGTCAGTAGCATCGCGAGCACGCGGGGACTGGCCATGCTCTTTTCGATCAACTGTGCAGGCTTCTGCCCCGACAAACGGAAGCCATTTTCCCTTTTTTTTGCCGACACCTGTCATTTCTGCCAGTAGCCAACTCCCGCATTTGAGCGCTCAATTACATCTCTTCTATTACAACTAACAGGAAGTCTTTCACATGAACAACATCAAATCCGGCACCAACAATACTAACGGCGACAAAACGCCTGCAGCACAATCACGGAGGGAAGGTTTTGAATCTGTGGCATTGCAGATACTGAGAACACCTGGAGAGACTATAGAGTGTCCGACCTTGATCATTACCTTTGATGAGGGTTCAATCGATTTAAAAGATAGTGAAATTTCAATAGAAGATCAAACCGCCGGTATTTTTCCTCCCGGCACCATCGAAGGTCATTACTTAAAAATGCGGAACAACGCCACGTTGGGCATCACCCCAAAATCACCCTCTTCAACACTCCGATTTTGGTATACGCACCAAAACGTCAACAAGGTGAAAATTTTCTTATACCGTGGTGATGATTTGACGCGAATTGATTTCTGGCCAACGGGTGATGTTGGGGAACACTCACTGGATATAGCAGGAGTTAACCATATCCAGGTAGTACTTACTGATTACCTAACTCCAGCTTTTCTTGGACTTGACAATTTAATATTTTCTGATTAAAAACAGTGCTCTTTAGATAAGGCCTGAAATAAGGCCTTATTTTTCCGAAAAATCGGGCATCAAATTCTCAAAAAAGAGCGCTTCGCTGAAATTTTTAAAGGGCCATTTTTTTGATGAATTAGCCGGCTTTCGGTATTTATTAACCTTTAATTTCCATACTGCGGATGCGCCTGTCCTAAAGGCTCCATCAACTGTCGGCGTGCCGTTCTCAGGTTCGATAGCGCAAACGAGTTACCCATTGCTCGGTGTTCTTTACCCGTCTGCGAAATCTCACTTTAGTGTAAACAAACTGGCGTTTGATGACCCGAAACGGGGTGCTCAACCTTGAGCCGGAGTTTACGATCTGGCGTATTCAATTTTGCGCAACGCATGGCCAATGAAGCTTTTTTCTCCATGTTTGCGGCGGCTGCTGGGATTGGCCGAAATCGACCAGATCACCTTTGCGACCCTCGTGCTCAGCCCGCTTCCACATCGCTGTAGTCGTGTCGCCACAGGCATAGGTCTCTTCGCGACGTAGCAGCTGATCGACTGCATCATTGTTTCATCGTAAGGGATCCATTAATCCCACATACCGCAAGATTGCTGGCTCGTTTACTTTGGCAACTCTGGCGAGCAGTTCCAAGGCAGCAGCGCTTCGTAGTCCTCTACCAAGGCCGCTTGTGGCAAGCGTTCAAGTACGTGGCGCAGCCACATATAAGGCTCTTGGCCGTTAGCCATGGTGGTTTCGACCAGGCTGTAAATCTGGGCACTACTTACATTTGTAATGTTTGTACAAGGAGCAATAGCTTGGCTCGACCTTATCTAACCCTTGATCCACACGATAACCCGCCCCCCCTAAAACCCATGCGGTTTCCCCAACCCTTCCAATCGTATCGCCCGCTCCGGATCAGGCGCCATGCCTGGCCCTCCCAACTTATACAGCTGCGACAATTTAATCGGCGCCAAGGGATGCCCGGCTTCGACCGCCATTTCCCACCATTGAGCGGCTTCAAGCGCATCCGGAGGGTTGCGCAGGTCTCCAGTCAGGCTCATCACGCCGAGTTGATACGCCGCTTGGGGGTGACCGCCGATTGCGGCCAAGCGCATCAGCCGCGCGCCTTCGTCGCGGGCGCCCTGCCCGTCGCCACGAAAAACCAGAATGTGCCCATAGAAGCTCTCCGCATCGTGATCGCCTAGATAGGCCATCTGCGAATACTGGCCCTCAAGCCACTGCCAGCCCCTTGGCTGTTCAACCAGCCATGACCAGCGGTACATGCGTCGCGCCAACAGGTACGTCAGGCGTGCCCGCAGGTACCAAAAAGGCTGGCTCATGCAAGTTCCGGGTAACTGTATTCGAAGACTCTCACTACTTCAGATGCGTGCCAGGACGCTGCGGCGATGCCGTCCGAAGGGCCGGAGAATCGGCCGAGCCGTTCAACGCATTCAAAAAAACCGGTGCGTGGCAGGCGACTGGCGCCTTGGCTGATCACCAACGAACTGCGCAACGGTTGCTCCGCACGGGCATCCAGCAAAGCCAGATGCTCAAGCGCAGCGGTCAATGTCTGCATGGCAGGGGTAGGTAATTGCAAGCGTTCGAGCAACGCTCGGTAGGTCAGTAGATGCCGCTGACGGCGAGCCTGGTCCAGTTCAGCCAGCAACCCTTCCCAGTGTTGACGGCTGATGCGCACGCTCATGAGTCACCTCGCCAACCGGCGACACCGAGCTCCCAAGCCAAACTTCGGCTGATGGCGGCATCCGGCACTCGCTCGCCGCTTTCAATCAAGCCCAGATAAGACGGACTGATACCCACGGTGCGCGCTAACTGCGCCACCTCAAGGCCTTTCGCCTCGCGCAGTGCACTTAACTGATCCAGGCCCGGAAGATCTTCGGACGCTACTACGGAAGGTTGTGCTGTTTTTTGTCGTGGTGGTGGTTGATCTACGCCTGCGGCCTTGAGCAAAGCCTGGTACTGGGACCATGGCAAAACTGCGTACTCTGGCTCTCCATCGCGTGAAATTATCTGAAGATCCATAAACCCCCCTGTAGGACTACATCACTTTGTGTGTAGGCTTTTCCGTATGGGGCATCTTAACAGCGGACGGACGCAGGTAGCGTACATTGAATGCGCCGTGCATTTACTCATTTCAACCAATAGCTGAAAAAACGCGCCGCGAATCAATCTTTGCAGTGCTCTAGCTCAAGCAATGCCTGCGTTGCAGGCAGCCGCTCGACCATCGCCAG
>NZ_JAMFRV010000190.1 GCF_026224925.1 Pseudomonas sp.
CCGCGACGGCCGCACCGAGCCTTCAATGTCGTTCGGGCTCGGCGGGTTGGATGATGAGCCTGAGGCACCCGAGCCTTCCATGGGCGAAAATCCTGGCCGAACGGCTCAACGCGAAGAGTCGCTATACGACGAACCTGGCGAGCACCTTTCGGCTGTCGATGAGGACGAGGATCATCCAATCGATGAACCACCTCAGCGCCCGAAAGCACGCCGCAGCCGAACCGAACCTGGCTTGCATGAAAACGTGCTGCGCAACAAACCGACGCTTGACCTCACTGACGACCCGCTGCAACTCGACTGGCAAAAACCCAAGCCACGTTGGGGCCGCCGGCTTGCTTGGGGCCTGCTTATACTGCTAGCGATCGTGGCCCTGGCCGGGCAATACATCTGGTATCACTACGATGAACTGGCGCGCCAAGATCAGTACCGGCCTTGGTTCCAGGTGATTTGCCCGCAGATCGGCTGCAAAGTTCCGACGAAGGTCGACATCACCTTGCTCAAAAGCAGCAACCTGATAGTTCGCAGCCATCCTGACTTCAAAGGCGCCCTCGTGGTCGATGCGATCATCTATAACCGCGCAGCTTTTTCCCAGCCGTTTCCGCTGCTGGAGCTGCGTTTTGCCGATCCCACCGGCCAGCTGATCGCCAGTCGTCGGTTCAAGCCTAGCGAATACCTGAGCGGCGAAATGGCCGGCAAGGCAGAAATGCCCCCTCAAACGCCGATCCACATAGCGTTGGACATCCTCGATCCTGGCGCCAAAGCGGTGAATTACAGTTTGAGCTTTAGATCACCTGAATAAGCGACAACACCGCTACAGGCGACAAAACGCAACGGGCTCAACCGTCTGTCATAGAAATAATGGCTGATAGATTAATGCGTAAATCGACCAGAATTTCCGCCCCGCGGTTGACGACATATTTATGGCGTTGTGCATGAACACCAAACTGTCAGCGATAAGAAAATAGCTGTTCAGATTTTATCCAATTCAGCCTTTATCCAGTCATCGAGAGCGGGTATCATGCCAACCCTTTTTCATACTCTGGGTTCCGACTAAAAACTCGCTTCAGCACGCACAGACGGACCCACAGGCCGCGTAAACTACGCAGCGACCGAGTGAAGTAGTTTACGCGGCCTGCGATGATCGGCCCCACAACAGGCACACCTATGTCGGCGGTACGCATCGGCCCTTATACATTGCAAAACGGCTTGATTCTTGCCCCGATGGCTGGGGTTACTGACCAGCCGTTTCGTCAGCTTTGCCGCCAACTCGGTGCAGGCCTTGTGGTCTCGGAGATGGTCACCAGCGACATGAGTCTCTGGAACAGTCGTAAATCGCGTCTGCGCATGATTCACGAAGGCGATCCCGAACCCCGTTCGGTACAGATCGCCGGTGGTGATCCACAGATGCTCGCAAATGCAGCACGCGCCAACGTCGAACTCGGCGCGCAGATTATCGATATCAACATGGGCTGCCCGGCAAAAAAGGTCTGCAACAAGGCCGCCGGGTCAGCGTTACTGAAAGACGAACAACTGGTGACCGAGATCCTGCAGGCGGTAGTGGCTGCAGTCGATGTACCGGTCACCCTGAAAATACGTACGGGCTGGGACCGGGCGAACAAAAACGGTCTGACCGTGGCAAAAATCGCCGAACAGGCCGGAATTGTGGCGCTGGCGGTGCATGGCCGGACCCGGGCAGACCTTTACACCGGCGACGCTGAATACGACACCATCGCCGAAATCAAGCGAGCGGTATCGATTCCTGTGTTCGCCAACGGCGACATTGATACGCCGGCAAAAGCCCGTTACGTGCTGCAGGCAACCGGTGCAGATGGGTTATTGATTGGCCGGGCGGCCCAAGGGCGGCCCTGGATTTTTCGCGAGATAGAACACTACTTGCGCACAGGCGAAACCTTGCCCGCGCTGCAGTTGAGTGAAGTGGAACGCATTCTGCTTGAGCATTTAGCCGCGTTACACCTTTTCTACGGCGATGTGCTGGGTGTGCGAATTGCACGCAAGCATGTCGGCTGGTATCTCGCAACCCTGCCGGGCGCCAGGGAGTTTCGCGCCCATTTCAATCGTTTGGATGATACGGAAGCACAGTGCGCCAACGTTCGTGAGTTCTTCAGCGCACGTTATGAGAGCCCGGAAACAAGGGACGGAGAAGAGGTGGCCGCATGACGATGATGACCGAGAATTTAGTGAGTGGAACAACACCCGTGAGCGACAACGTCAATTTGAAACAGCACCTCAATACGCCTAGCGAAGAGGGTCAAACCCTGCGCGGGAGTGTCGAGAAGGCGCTGCACAATTATTTCGCCCACCTGGAAGGCGCTGCCGTCTCGGATGTGTACAACCTCGTGCTGTCGGAGGTCGAAGCACCGTTGCTCGAATGCGTGATGAACTACGTCAAGGGAAACCAGACCAAAGCATCCGAATTGCTGGGGCTTAATCGCGGTACCTTGCGTAAAAAACTCAAGCAGTACGATCTGCTGTAAGCATACAAATCAAAAAAGGCGACCCACCTCGTGTGGTCGCCTTTTTTTGCTGACTCCCTTGCTTTAGATGGAAATTGAGATGACCGACCAGACTACCCGCCTGCCGATCCGCCGCGCTTTGATCAGTGTCTCCGACAAGACCGGGATCGTCGATTTCGCTCGCGAGCTTACCGCTCTGGGCGTCGAGATCCTCTCCACCGGTGGCACATTCAAGCTGCTTCAGGACAACGGTATCGCTGCGGTAGAAGTCGCGGATTACACCGGCTTCGCCGAAATGATGGACGGCCGGGTCAAGACCCTGCACCCGAAAATCCACGGTGGCATCCTTGGCCGTCGCGGCATCGACGACGCCATCATGACAGAGCACGGGATCAAGCCAATCGATCTGGTAGCCGTTAACCTCTACCCGTTTGAAGCCACCATCGCCAAGCCGGGATGCGACTTGCCGACCGCCATCGAAAACATCGATATCGGTGGCCCGACCATGGTCCGCTCTGCCGCGAAAAACCACAAAGATGTGGCCATCGTGGTTAACGCCAGTGATTACAGCCAGGTACTGGAAAGCCTCAAGGCCGGTGGCCTGACCTACGCTCAGCGTTTCGACCTGATGCTTAAGGCGTTCGAGCACACCGCCGCCTACGACGGCATGATCGCCAACTACCTGGGCAGCGTCGATCAGACCGCCCAAACCCTTAGCACTGAAGGCCGCAGCGCATTCCCGCGCACCTTCAACAGCCAGTTCATCAAAGCGCAGGAAATGCGCTACGGCGAGAACCCGCACCAAAGTGCGGCGTTTTACGTAGAAGCCACCCCTGCCGAAGTGGGCATCGCCACGGCCACTCAGCTACAAGGCAAAGAACTGTCATACAACAACGTGGCAGATACCGATGCGGCGCTGGAATGCGTAAAAAGCTTCGTCAAACCTGCCTGCGTTATCGTCAAGCATGCCAACCCGTGCGGCGTGGCGGTGAGCCCGGACGATGAAGGCGGCATCCGTCAGGCGTACGAGCTGGCCTACGCCACTGACAGCGAATCTGCGTTTGGCGGCATTATTGCTTTCAACCGTGAACTGGATGCAGAGACCGCCAAGGCGATCGTCGAGCGTCAGTTTGTCGAAGTGATCATTGCCCCAAGCGTCACCGCTGAAGCCCAAGCCATTATTGCGACCAAGGTCAATGTCCGCTTGCTGATCAGCGGCCAATGGGCTGCCGAGCGCACCCCAGCGTGGGACTTCAAACGCGTGAACGGTGGTTTGCTGGTACAAAGCCGCGACATCGGCATGATTGGCAGTGATGACCTTAAAATCGTCACCCAGCGCGCCCCGACCGAACAGGAAATTCATGACCTGATTTTCGCCTGGAAAGTCGCCAAATACGTGAAGTCGAACGCCATTGTCTACGCTAAAAATCGTCAGACCATCGGCGTCGGCGCGGGCCAGATGAGCCGCGTCAATTCCGCACGTATCGCCGGCATCAAGGCTGAGCATGCAGGTCTTTCAGTGCAGGGCGCAGTGATGGCCTCTGACGCGTTCTTCCCGTTCCGTGACGGAATCGACAATGCAGCCAAGGCCGGCATCACCGCGGTGATCCAGCCGGGCGGCTCCATGCGCGACAACGAAGTGATCGCTGCCGCTGATGAAGCAGGCATCGCTATGGTGTTTACCGGCATGCGCCACTTCCGTCACTAAAACGATTAAAACTGTAGGAGCGCGCTTGCCCGCGATAGCCATAACGCGGTGTAACTGACACACC
>NZ_JAMFRV010000013.1 GCF_026224925.1 Pseudomonas sp.
CCAGTCGGCCTACGTGACCAACATCTGCGCCGAACGGGTCAATGACCTGCTGCGCAGCATGGCCGCATCGGGCCTGTACAACACCAACCCGGTGGCGCGGCTGTTCCGCGACCTACACCAGGCGCGTGGACACATCGCCAATAACTACATGGCTTACGGACGCAGTTTAGGTGCGGTGCTGCTGGGCCTGCCCAACCCGGACCCGTACGTCTGAGGCAATTGCGGCTCCCGACACCCTTGCGTTTACACCTGCCTGTGACACACAGGCAGGTGGTCATGAGTACCTGACCTATGAATAACTATCTTGCCCTGCGCGTGGCGCGAGTGATCGAAGAAACGGCCGATGCGCGTTCCTTGGTGTTCGAAGTACCGGAGCACCTTGGCGAACGTTTTCGTTATCAACCCGGCCAGTTCCTGACCTTGCGAATCCCCTTCGAGGGCGGCTGGCTGCCACGTTGTTATTCGCTGTCGAGCACACCGTTGCTGGACGAACCGTTGCGCGTAACGGTCAAGCGGGTGCGCGACGGGCGCGCATCGAACTGGCTATGTGGCGAGTTGCAGGTCGGCCAGACCCTGGAGGTACTGCCGCCCGCCGGGGTGTTTGTGCCGCGCAGCCTGGACGGCGATCTGCTGTTGTTTGGCGGGGGCAGCGGCGTGACCCCGGTGCTGTCGATTCTGCGTTCGGCATTGCTCGTCGGGCAGGGCCGAATTCTGCTGATCTACGCCAACCGAGACGAAGCCTCGGTGATTTTCCGCGACGAACTCAAAGCACTGGCCAGTGCACACCCGCAACGCTTGCAAATCGTCCATTGGCTCGATTCGGTGCAGGGCATCCCGGCCGTCAAACAATTGGCCGAACTGGCGCGCCCCTTCGTCGATGCCCAGGCCTTTATCTGCGGCCCCGGGCCATTTATGGACGCGGCGGTCAGTGCGCTCAAGGGGCTTGGCATGCCTGGCAGCCGGGTGCATGTCGAGCGGTTTGTCTCGCTACCCGGCGAAGGTGAACTACTGCCGGCGGTCAGCACCGAGGCAGCCGTGGCTGCGCAGTTGGCCGTGCGTCTGGACGGCGTGGAATACAACCTGGCCTGTGACAGCGGCGAAACCGTGTTGGCCGCGATGGAGCGTGCCGGCCTGGACCCACCCAACGCCTGCCGTGTCGGAGGTTGCGCCTCATGCATGTGTACGTTGGAAAGCGGCGACATAGAGCTGCTGCACAACGATGCGCTGGACGCCGATGAACTGGCCGAAGGCTGGATCCTCGCGTGCCAGGCCGTGCCAACCAGCGCGCAACTGCGTATCCGTTTTCCCGAATGATGCCAAACACTGAGCCTACGATGAACCAACGCCTGAACATTTCTCGACCACTGAACGAAGTGCCCGCCACCATTGCCCAGTTGGTCTTCGCCAGCGCTGAACGTTTCGCCGGTCGCACGGCCATCGAAGAAAACGGCCAGTGTACCGATTATGCCGAGCTGCCTGAGCGGGTCATGAGGATTACCCGGGGCTTGATGGCGCTGGGCATACAGGCCGGTGATCGGGTCGGTGTCTGGGCGCCAAACAGCCGTGACTGGATTTTCGCCGCGCTGGGTATCCATTGCGCTGGCGCGGTGCTGGTGCCGATCAACACCCGCATGAAGGGCGCCGAAGCCGCCGATGTGCTGGCGCGCAGCGGTTGTCGGGTGTTGTTCATCCAGCAACGGTTTCTCGATGTCGACTACCCGGCGATGCTTCAACCTCATCGGCCTTCGAGCCTCGCACACTTGGTGATCCTCGACGGCGACATACCGACGCAATCATCCGACCTGAGCTTGGAGCAGTTTCTGCTGGGCGCGACGACCATCGATGCCAACGACGCACTACGCCGAGCCTTGGCAATCACTGCCGATTCCGTGTGCGATTTGTTGTTCACCTCCGGCACCACCGGCAAGCCCAAGGGCGTGATGAGCGGCCATGGCCAGAACCTGCGGGCCTTCAGTGAATACGTCAAGGTTATCGGCCTGGTGCCGGGCGACCGTTATCTAATCGTCAATCCGTTCTTCCATGCCTTTGGTTACAAGGCCGGTTGGCTGACGTGCTTGATCGCCGGGGCAACCATTTTGCCGCATGCGGTGTTCGACGTTGAAGTAGTGTTCCAGCGCATCGCCCAGGAGCGCATCAGCGTGTTGCCCGGTGCGCCGACCCTGTACCTGTCATTGCTGGCTCACCCGCGTTTGGCGCAAACCGATCTGTCGAGCCTGCGGATTGCTGTGACCGGTTCGGCCAGCATCCCGCCTAGCCTGATCGAGCGCATGCGTAACGAGCTGGGTTTCAGTGTGGTCACCACCGCCTACGGGCTGACCGAATGCGGCGGTTTGGCGACCATCTGCGACCCGAAGGACTCGGCACAGGTGATTGCCGGCACCAGCGGCCGGCCGATTGCCGGCACTGAAGTGAGTATCCGTGACCCGAACAATCACGCGCAGGCGCTGACGGCCGGAGAAACCGGCGAGATCTGTCTGCGTGGCTTTCATGTCATGCACGGTTACTTTCAAAACCCCGAAGCCACCGCCGAAGCTATCGATACCGACGGCTGGTTGCACACCGGCGACATTGGACGTCTGGATGAGGCGGGCAACCTGATCATCACTGATCGCCTGAAAGACATGTTCATCGTCGGTGGCTTCAACTGCTACCCGGCGGAAATCGAAGCCGCATTGATCGAGCACCCGGCCATCGCTCAGGTGGCGGTCATCGGTATTGCCGACGCACGCATGGGGGAAGTCGGTTGCGCCTGCGTGGTGCTACGCGAAGGTGAGCAACTGAACGAAAGCCAACTGATCGCCTGGAGTCGCGAATGCATGGCCAATTACAAGGTGCCGCGCCAGGTGCATTTCTTTGCGGCATTGCCGCTCAACCCATCGAGCAAGGTCGCGAAAAATGAGCTCCGCGCGGTGGTCGGCAAAGCCGAAGAGGCTTAGGGCGAACATCGCCAAACGGACGATGCGCGGGCCGTCAGGGTTTTTCATTCTGTATTAGCAAAGAAGAAAAAAATAAAAAATACAAGGAGATGAGTATGTCCACGCTGAAACCAGTTGTGCGTAAGTCGGGTAACGCTGTCGGGGGTCGCTGCGTATTAGCGGTATCTATAGGTCTGACCAGCGCTACGGTTAGCGCGGGACCGACGGTCGACCTGGGTGAAGACACCACATTGGACTCGTCAATGACCGTCAACTACACCGCGTCGATGCGTACTGCCAAGCCGGCGAGTCAATACCTCAACGACCCGAACAACGATGACGGTACGCGCAATTTCAAGCGTGGCGCGCTGGTCAATAACCGTGTCAGCCTGTTAGGCGAATTGCAACTCAAGCATGAAAACCTTGGCGCAGTGGTGCGTGGCAGTTATTTCTATGACGATGTCTACCACCGGCGAAATGACAATAACTCCCCCGATACGGTGAACAAGATCGGGCGTGCCGACAGCTTCAGTGACGAGACGGAGCGCCTGAGTGGAGGCACGGGGCGCCTGCTTGATGCATATATGTATGGCAACTTCGATATCGGTGATACCCAGAACCTGTCGATTAAGGCCGGTCGCCATTTGGTGGCCTGGGGCGAAAGCCTGTTCTGGTCAAACATCAGCCAGGGCCAGGCACCGGTGGATGCCACCAAATTCAACGTGCCAGGCACCGAAGCCAAGGACTCGTATCTGCCGGTGGGGCAGGTGTCAGCGTCCTGGTCGCTGAATGAAAAACTGGCACTGGTGGGCTACTACCAGTACGAGTGGCAAAAAACCCAGCTCAACCCGGTGGGTGACTATTTTGGCAGCGACACCTTCGGCCCTGGTGCTGAGTTCTACCGACTGCAAGCCGGGGTGGTCTCAAGCTTGCCGGACAAAAGCTTTACCGCCGTCAACTACGCCGGAGAGCAAAACGCCCGAAACAGCGGACAGTGGGGACTGGGTATGCGCTACCGAGTCACCGATAACACTGAGTTGGGGCTGTTCCATTACCGCTATAACGAGCATATCGGCTCGTTGTTTTTCGACTTCACCGGCGATACCCAGTACTCATCGCTCAAGAGCATTGGCCATGACGGTTCTGCCCCGACCTATCGCCTGGGCTATTTCGAAGGCGTCGAGCTAACGGGGATCAGCTTCAGTTCCAAGGTCGGCGACGCAATGCAATACGCCGGTGACCTCAGTTACCGCGATGGCGCCTCGGTTTATTTGAACAATGGTTCGCCGACCACCGCGCAGATATGGCAGGGCAACCTCAACGCCACCTACATCTTTGGCCCGAGCATTCTGGCCCACCAGACCACCGTCATGGGCGAAGTGGTGAATCAATACATCGCCGGGGTCGACGCCCTGACGATCACCGGCGGCGGTGCTGGCGTCGATGGTACTTTTGACAAGTTCGAGTCGGCGATTCAGACCCGCTCTTCGACGCTGCTGGGCCTTGGTGCCTACATGGACTACCCGTCCATCCTCAATGGTCTGGACCTGAGTACCCACGCGGTCTGGACGCAGAACGTCGATGGCAGCGCCTACCAGGGGCTGGGGCGCGCAGAAAAGCGCCTGACCGTGGGTGGCGACTTCAAATACCTGGGCAACTTCCAGGTGGGCATGACCTACGTCGCGTACCTCAGTTCACCGGATGTGGCCCAAGGCCGACTGATGGCTGACCGCGATTACCTATCGTTCAACGCTAAGTACACCTTCTGATGGCCGTGGCTACGTCGCGGTTTACCGTTGACGTGGCCGTGGTTGCCAACCCATCTGTTGCCGAAAAAAGGTCTGTCATGAACAGTCAAACGTCACCGTCACCCTTCAGCCCGATCACGATTGGTCCGCTGACTCTCAAGAATCGCTTTATCAAGGCCGCCACCAACGAAGGCATGAGTGCCCAGGGTGTGCCTTCCAAACAACTGGTCAAGTTTCACTCGGCCCTGGCCAGTGGCGGTATCGCACTGACCACCGTGGCCTACTGCGCGGTCAGCAGCGATGGCCGCACCTTGCCCAACCAGTTGACCCTCCTGCCCGCCAGCCTGCCGCACTTCAAGGCCTTGACCGACGGAGTGCATCAGGCCGGTGGCCTGGCCAGCGCGCAGATCACCCACGGTGGCTGCTTTACTTTTCTGCGCGAGCGCTCCCCGCCACACCCGCTGTCGTCCAGTGGCGGTTTCAACAAGATTGGCATGCTGAGCGGTATGTTCCGCAAGCAGGCGATGACTGAAACCGACATGCAAAAAGTCGTGGAGGACTTCGCCCAAGGTGCACGGTTAGCCCGTCAGGCGGGTTTTGATGCGGTGGAAATCCACATGGGCCATGGCTACCTGCTCAGCCAGTTCATTTCGCCGCTATACAACAAGCGTCGGGACCAGTACGGCGGCAGCCTGGAAAATCGTCTGCGTTTCCCGCGCCGGGTACTTCGCGCGGTGCTCGATGCAGTTGGCCGGGACTTGGCTGTGATCTGTAAATACAGCATCACCGAAGGCGTACGCGCCGGTAACAGCGCCGAAGACGGGGCAAAGATCGCACGCCTGCTGGAACAAGAGGGCGCGCACCTGCTGGTCCTTAGTGCCGGGATGAACGCTGAGTCGATCACCACCATGTTTGGTTCATCCTTTCCCAAGGAAAACCGGGTGCAACAGAAAAACCCGGTGATCGCCCTGGCGATGTCTATTCAGCGCCTGATGGACCCTAAGGTTGAGTTCCGTGAGCTGTATCTGCTGGAGCATGCACGCAAGGTGCGTGCGGCGGTGAAGATGCCGCTGGCCTATCTTGGCGGGGCGAAAAGCCTGGCGAGCATCGAACAGATCATGGCCGAGGGCTTCGACCTCGTCGCTATGGGTCGGGTGCTGATCGCCGAACAGGACTACGTCAACAAACTCGCCAGTGGCGTGAGCACCAACTCGATCTGCACCGCCTGTAACCGCTGTGTGGCCATGATGTATACGCCAGGCGGCACCTCGTGCGTACTCGGCAAGCCAGGCGATCCCGAGTTGAACCGGCAACCGGCGGCGGATCGCTAGATGCCGATCTAGACAAGCACGGGGCTGGCGCCGCAAGGATAAGTGCGGCGCCGCGCGGGCAGCGCATCCGGGGAAAATTCAAGGCCGGGACCAGCGTCGTTGCCCGGCCCCTTGTGCTGCAAAAATCAGAGGTGCTGCAGGAAGTCGATGCCGCTGCGGTTGAACAGCTCGCGGTGTTCGACCTGAACCCAGTGCCCGCATCGGTTGAGTACGACAAACCGTGCGTTGGGCGCACCGTCGATAATGCGCTGGGCGCCGCTGACCGGGTTGAAGTTGTCGTTGTTGCCCCAGAACCCGAGGATCGGGCACTGGATCTCGCCCAAGCGCGCTTCCATATTTGGCACCATCATGGTGCTGAACAGATTCTTCGGCTGCGTCACCGCCACCGCCACGCGCTCCTGCAGTAGGCTTTCTGGCAGGATCGAGTCATCGAACAACTGCAGGCGCATCATGCTGCGCATTTCTTCCAGGCCGATGGGGCCGGCGTTGAACAGGCTGACCATGCGCAAGATGCCTTCCATCTTGAAATAGGTTTCGCGTTCTTCGACACCGCCTGGGGCCAGTAGGATCAGGCTCTCTGCCATTTTCGACTGGCGCAACGCCAGGCCCAGGGCAATCGCGCCGCCGAGAGAGTTGCCGAGCAGGGTGCAGCGCTCCACGCCAATCAGCGCGAGGAAGGCGCTCAAACAGTCGACAAAAAAATCCAAGTGATACTGCACATCCTCGGGTTTATCCGAACGCCCGAAACCCGGCAGGTCGAGCACGATGTTGCGGTAACCGGCCGCGGCAAACGCCGGGTAGTTACCCTTGAAATTGCTGAAGCCACTGGCGCCGGGGCCGCTGCCGTGCAGCCATACCACCACGGGCCCGCTGCCTTCATCCAGGTAGTGCAGGCGCAGTCCGCTGGGCAGTGTCGCGTAATGGCCGACGGGCAAGGGCAGGTCTAAGGGTTTATTCATGTTGTTCTCCAGATTCTGCGGGTTCATGAGTCGCAGACCGGCCAGGGCAAACATGTGCCTGGCGCGGGCTGCAGCGCTCAGATGCTGGGCTGCTGCGGCGTTGCCCACATCGTCCGTTCAGACCACGCCGGTCGGGCAGCGCTAGTCCTATCGGACGATGTTTACGCCGGGGTGGGTGGCTAATCATGCCGGGTACGGGCCCATTGTCATTTCAGTGGGCCGCGATCCAGTTCCACTGAGGAGAACGTTATGAAGTTGCTGAATAAAGTGGCCTTTGTTACCGGTGCAGGGCAAGGCATGGGCCAAGCCATCGTGCGTGGTTTTGTCGCCGAAGGCGCGAAAGTGGTGGCAGTCGACCTGAACCAGGCGGCCTTGGCCGAAAGCCTGGCCGACTTGGGCGACAAGGTGCTGGCCCTGGGTTGCAATATCGCCGATGGCGCTTCGGTCGCCGATGCCATGGGCCAGACTGAGCGCTACTTTGGCGGGCTCGACATTCTGGTCAACAACGCCGGCGTCGGTGCCCTCGACAGCTTTCTCGAAACCGCCGATGAAAGCTGGGCACGGGTGATCAACGTGAACCTGGGCGGAACCTTCCTGTGCGCTCGCGAGGGCGCCAAGCTGATGATCAAGGGCGGTCGTAAAGGGGCGATCATCAACCTGTCCAGCACCGCCGCGCTAACCGGTGACGGGCCGAGCCATTACTGCGCCTCCAAAGCCGGGGTGATGGGCCTGACCCGTTCCATAGCTCGTGAGCTGGCGGCCAGCGGCATTCGCGTCAATACCTTGGTGCCGGGGCCGACCAACACACCAATGATGGCTGGCATCCCTGACGAGTACATGCAAGCGCTGCTGAAAAACGTGCCGCTGGGCCGCATGTGTGAAACCGATGAGATTGCCCGGGTCGCGGTATTCCTCGCCAGCGAAGACGCCAGTTTCATGACTGGCCAGAACATCGCCGTTAACGGCGGCATGGCCTTTATCTGATTGGAGAGTCACCCATGAGCAAGCGTTTAGAAGGAAAAATCGCCTTTATCACTGGTGCTGGTTCCGGTATCGGTGAAGCCACTGCGTTGCGGTTCGCCGAGGAAGGCGCAACCGTGGTGCTGTGCGGACGGCGCGTGGAGCCGTTGCAAGGCGTGCAGGAAAAGATTCTCGCCCTCGGCGGGCGCGCTGATATAGCAGTCGCCGATGTCAGCGACGAGCAAGCCTACGTCGGTGCACTGGAAGCCACGGCGCAACGCCACGGCCGCCTGGATATTCTGGTCAACAACGCGATGGCTTATACCTGGGGCAGCATTGACACGATGACCACCGCCGACTGGCATACGAACTTCGCCACCACCGTCGATGGCACCTTCTGGGGTACACGTACTGCAATGCGCCTGATGAAAGCGCAGGGCGGCGGTTCGATCGTCAACATCGCCTC
>NZ_JAMFRV010000191.1 GCF_026224925.1 Pseudomonas sp.
CGCGGGTGTGGGCGGTGCGGTCAAGGCGCTTGAGGTGACCGAGCAGGACTGGAGCACCATGATTTCCACCAACCTCGACGGTGTCTGGCGCGTGGCGCAATGTGCCGCGCAGCGCATGGCTAAGGAGGGGAAGGGCGGCAGCATCGTCAATATTGCCTCCATCCTTGGCGAACGCGTGGGTACAGGTTTGAGTCACTACTGCGCGGCCAAGGCCGGGGTGTTGCAGTTGACCAAGGCACTGGCCCTGGAATTCGCCCGTTATGACATCCGGGTCAATGCCATTGCGCCTGGGTATTTCCAGACCGAAATGAATGACAGTTTCTTCACTTCGGAAAAAGGCCAGGCTTACATCAAGGCGGCGGTGCCGATGCGCAAACTAGGCCAGTTGGAGCAACTGAATGGCCCGCTGTTGTTGCTTACCAGCGCTGCGGGCAGTTTCATGACGGGGGCAACGTTGGCGGTGGACGGTGGGCATCTGGTCAGTTCACTGTGACCTTGTTCGCTCGTGTGGCTTGAATGCCTGGCGTATAAGCGCCAGGCATTAGCCTGTTTACTCCAGAAGATCAGACCGAGTAACGGGAAAGGGTTTCACCACCGTCGATGCGCACCAGTGCACCATGGATGTAGCTGGAGCGCTCAGAGGCGAGGAATACGGATAGATCGGCGATATCGTGGATTTCCCCCCAGCGTTTGAGCGGGATGCTTTCACTGAAGTCATCGACATACCCTGGCTGTTCCATCAAGGCGCGAGTCAGAGCGGTTTTGGCATACGTTGGGCAGATGCCGTTGACGCGAATCCCTTCATGACCATATTCGATGGCCAGGCAGCGGGTCATGTTGGCTTGCGCAGCCTTGGATATGTTGTACACCGACTGCCAGGGATGGCCGCCCAGCCCGGCAGTCGAGACAATATTGATGATGTTGCCGCCACCGCCCTGATGCAGGAAGGCTCTGACCGCCGCTTGAGCGCCGAAGAAGGTGCCCTTGACGTTGACGTTCATGCACAGGTCCAGGTCTTCTTCGCTGAACTCGTGGATCAGCTTGCCGTCACGATAAACTCCGGCGTTGTTGATCATGATATCGATTCGACCGAACTGCTCAATGGCGACGGCCACCAGGGCGGTCAGGTCGGCGCTGCGAGTCACGTCGCAACGCTGGAACAGCGCTTCGCCGCCACGTTGAGTAATCAGCTCGGCGGTGGTCAGTTCGGGCTGTTCATCGAAGCCGTTGGGGTTGCTTGTCTCACTGATGTCACCAATGACCAGCCGTGCGCCTTCTTCCGCCAACTTCAGTGCGATACCACGGCCGAGCCCGGTGCTCGCGCCGGTGATCACGACGACTTTTCCAGCCAGTTTCATATCCATCAATGAGTTCCTTATAGGGGATGACGCTTGATTGAAAAACGCCACCGTCGCGCTTTTTCGTGGGGGCGCGCGATGGCGGTGCGTGGGCCGCTGTCATCAACCGATGGCGGCCATGCTCTTGTCGGCCCAGACCGCAGACGAGTGCTGAATCTGTGCGACACCGCTCTTGCCCTGACCGAATCGCAAGGCATATTTTCCGCCGTTGTTGAGTACCCGATATTCGCGTGGTGAGCGCCCGGTCCAGCGCTTGAAGGCGTGGCGAAAATTCGCTGCGTCGCTGTAGTTCAGCTGCTCGGAGATAGCTTCGGTGGTCATTGGCGTGTTCAACAGGTAACGAATGGCCAACTTCTTGCGCACTTCCACCAGCAAGGAATTGTAGGAGGTGCCCAGGGCATCGAGGCGCCTGCGCAGCGTGCGCGGCGACAGGTGCAAGCGCTCGGCGATGTCCGACAACGAGGCGATACAGTGCCCCGAACTGAGTAGCAGATTTTGCACCTGATGGCTGAGGTCATATTTCTGGATGATGTCGCGTATTTGCGTCTGGCAAGTGACCTTGCAATTGGCATGGGTGATGCTATTTGCTTGAGCCAAGTTGCTGTCCAACCAATGCGCAGCGAAGCGGATTGCTGTGCGCCTGCAGTTGAAGCGCACCTCCACGCCAAGGCTAGCGCTGACGTTGGCCTGCTCCTCGGCCGAGGCGTCGATGCTCAAGTCAACGCCTTGGCACTTGAATCCGAGCCCTAGGACGTCTTGCAGCAGCGTGATCAGTTTGGATATTTCCAGGTAATACCAGAAACCTTTTTGCGCGTCGTTCAGGCCGTATTGATCGCTGAGTTCCAGACGCGCTATGTCGTCCACGTCAGTTACCTGCAGGGCCATCTTGAGATTCATCAGCAGGCCGAACTGGCTGGCGACCACCAACGCTTCGCGCAATGTCGCGCTGCTAAGCAGGGCGAAGCCGGCAATGCCATAGGACGTCAGGTGCAGGCGCTTACCTACCTCCAGGCCGAGCAACGGGTTGTTGGCGTGTTGATTAAACGCGGCATGAATCTGCGCATGCTGATTGAGAGAAATCCTGCTGAGCGGATTGCTCAGCTCGGACAGCGTCATGCCCCCGGCTGCCAGGCATTCACTCACCTGACGCTCGTCACTGGCGGTGACGCTGACGGCGGCCAGGATCTCTGCCGTCGAAAAAATCTTGTCGTCGAAAGTAATCGGTGTTGTTTCGCTTAGTCCCATCGTCCCGCCCTCACAGCGATAACCACGCAAATTGACCGCGCAGCAAGGCGCAATCGCAAAGAGATATCCGCGTCGATCTATTCCAGATTCAACACATTGGCTTGGGCAGGCCGGGGAGTTTCATGCACAGGCGGGGGATCGCATTGCGATGCCCTGCCGATGCAAACGGATGGGGTAAAGCCAGCAAAATCGGATGTGGCTGGGCGTTGCATTGCAACGACTCCATAACGGGTCTTTGACCTCATTTTTTATCTCCTGACCTTTCGGGACCGGCATGCGGAACCCTGTTGTTATTGGTCTATCAGGTAGGGATTGCGCTCGCACGCAGGGCCTAGAAAAACACGTTATGGTTAACTAGGTCATACGACCGATTAAATACGGTCGCTTGACCTAGGTCAAGTGGCAGATGAGCATCTTGCGTAAAAAACTCACAGAGGGGAGGGTGAGTTCTTTGCGTGTGGTCCGAAGAGGGGTCAGTAAGAAGGGCGCACTGCGCAGAGGGCGGAATCGAGACTCGGTGGTGCGTGTCAGCACCGGTGGGCGGGGGCGTAATTACCGATCAATGCTCTAGCGTCGCGCCGCAGTCGGTACCGAGGTAGGTGAGGGACGATCCCAAGGTCCGACACAGCAGCTTGAGCCTTTCATAGGCCCGTCGCGGCCCGGCACATACCAATTCGCAGTCGTTTTGCCCAATGCTGTCGGCCTCGCCCGTCAGGCTGATTTCCAGGTAGTCGATGTGCTCGCTGCGGGCCCATTCGCCCATCGAGCGAGCAGAGGCCGCCGGGCGGGTCTGCGAGGTGTTGAAGCTGATGAGCGCCTTGCCATGCAGTCCGAATGTGGCCTCAGGGCTGCACAGGCGTGCATTCATCAGCAATTGATCGGGGAAGCAGGTGATCACGACGTCGCAGCTGTCGATCGCCTGTTCGAGGTTGCGCAGCAAGCGAAAACCTTCGCAGGGCGCTACCAAGTTGTGGCGCAGAGGATCCAGCCCGGTAACTTCAAAGCCTTGTTGCGCCAAGGTGCGGGCAATGCTGCTGCCGAAATGATCCAAGCCGATGATGGCGACACGTTTAGGTGCAGTAGTCATGGAAAAACGCTCATTGGCTAGAGAGGATTCAAGGTTGCATGGCGCTGAAAAGCGAGGCGATATCCAACTCGTCCATGGAGGAATAAGCTGCGGTGACCTGCACGGTCACCGCACCATAAGGTTCGACTAGACCTTTGCTGGAGTGCTGAAGTCTACGGCGGTGCCAAGCCAGCCGTCCCAACGCTTGGTCCAGTACAGGTTGTGCAATTGAGTGGTCAGTGCACCAGGCCCCGCCTCGTCACCCAACACGTTGTCGTCAACGCTATTGATGGGCATGACACCACCGGCGGTGGACGTCAAGAAGGCCTCGTCGGCATTCAGAAGTTGCTCGGCATGGACACGCTCAACACGCACCGGCAGGCCGATTTCCTTGGCCAGGTCCAGTGTGGTTTTGCGCGTTATGCCTTCCAGGCAGCCGGAGTCTGGGGTGAACAGCACGCCGTCCTTGATCAGGAAAATGTTCGAGCCTGGGGCCTCGGTCAGGTAGCCGTCGGCGTCACACAATACCGACCAGTCTTTTTTCGCTGCACCGGCTTCGAAGAGCGAAAGCTTGAGGTCCATCCAGTGGAAGTTCTTGGCGGTAGGATCGACCGCTTTGGGTGGAATGCGGATGTATTGCTTGCTCACCAGCAGATCGATTCCGCGGCTGCGTTGCTCATCGCCGGAAATGAAAACATACGGGACGACGAACGCGTAGAAGCGGTTTTCATAAGCTTTGGGGTTGATGCGCTCGTCGCCGTCGGGCATGAAGCCGCGGGTCACTGCCCACCAGACGTAGGCCTCTTTGGTGCCTGCTTGCTTGATCAGGTTTTCAAGGATCTCGGCGGTTTGCGCTTTGGTGTAAGGGTTGGTCAGCTGGAACTTTCTGCAGGCGCCTTCAAAGCGCTCCAGATGATCTTCGAGCCGGAACAGGTAGCCTTTACTGACGCTGACCACGTCATAACAGGCGTCTGCCTGCGTGAAGCCAATATCTGACATCGGGATGGCCGCGTTATCCAGATCTACATAGGTGCCATGGATGAAAGCGGATCCGTGCCCGTACTTGGGGTCGTGCGCCACCCGTGCGTGAGCCGGGTCGTTCAACATGATGTGGCCTGCCTGGATGATGCTCATCGGTCGCTCTCTCTCACTCTGTGGAATGGGGTGCCTACGGCGTTCTGCCTCGGCACTATTGCCGTTGGGCTTATCTTAGGGGGGGATGGTCGCCGCCAACAGGTGAGCATGGGCCAACTTACCAAGGTGATGCGGCCAGCTTCGATGGCCATCCGGATGACCTCGCGAGTGTCCCGTCAGGGTTACTTTGTTGGCCTGAAATCACCTTTTTCGCCAGTCATGGGATGCCTAAAGTATTGGCTACCCGGCGCATTGTCGCCGATGCACACCATTGAGAAAGGGAGCCAGCATGAAATACTCAAACGTGACGTTTATCGGTCTGGGACAAATGGGGGCTGCGCTGGTACCGCCTTTTATTGGCGCCGGTTTGCAAGTCACTGTCTGGAATCGCTCGGCGGCCAAGGCTGAGCCACTGGTGGCGCTGGGCGCCACCGCGGCGGCAGATTTTGCCGATGCGATCAAGGCTTCCGAACTCATCATTGTTTGCCTGGCGGATTACGCCACCAGTAATGCGCTGTTTCATCGGGATGAAATAACCCCCTTGCTCAAAGGCAAGACGGTCGTCCAGTTCACTACTGGTGATGGCAAGGAAGCCGAAGCCGGAGCGCAGTGGGCTGCCGAGATTGGCGTCAACTATATGGACGGCGCGATCATGGATTACCCGACCAAGGTCGGCGGTCCGGAGTGCATGCTCCTTGTCTCGGGCCACGAGGCGGTCTGGCGCAGTTGTGCGCAGGAGATGAAGCTGCTTGGCGGGCGCATGACCTATGTGGGGGAGAAGCCGGCCTCGGCGAATCTGCTCGATGGCAGCCTGTTGACGATGTACTACGGTAATACCTTCGCACTGATGCAAAGCGCGGCGATGCTGCAGGCCGAACAGATAGATATCAAGGATTTCTCGACCGCTCTGGCGGCGTTCAAGCCGGTCATCGAAAGTACCTGGAAGCGCACTATCGAGGCCATCGATCGCCAGAATTACTCGGGTAACGAGGCGTCGATTCATGTCCATTCGCTGGGCGTCCAGTCGCTGCTAAAGCGGGCCAAGAATGCCGGCGTGGAGCACGGGCTGCTGCGGCTGTTTTCCGACTACGTCGACAAAACAGCGGCCAGTGGGCACGAAGCCGATGAGCTGCCTTCCGTGTACGAGGTGTTTCGTCCCTGAAGACATTGTTTGTCAGTCGGCAGTAACCGCCGTATATGGAACCATCTATACGGCGGTGTGAGAGGACGGCGGGGATAACCCCGCCTCTCACCAAACAACACAAAACTATTTGAATTTTAATTTGCAGGAGATTGCGTGGGCTTACGCGTGGGCTTGCGCCATTGCACCGGCGTTCGCGCTTGGGCCTGCCAATGTATAAGTCGGAGCAATCCCCCAGTCGATCTCGCGGTTCTGTGAGCGAAATGCCCGCGGTGCGGTTCCGGTCCAGCGCTTGAATGCATGGCGAAAATTGGCCGCGTCGCTGTAACTGAGCTTTTCGGAGATGGCCTCGGTGGTCAACGGCGTATCGAGCAAATAGCGGATGGCTAATTTTTTGCGGACGTCTTCCAGAATCTGGTTGTAGGAGCTGCCAATCGCTTCGAGTTTGCGGCGCAGCGTGCGCGGCGA
>NZ_JAMFRV010000192.1 GCF_026224925.1 Pseudomonas sp.
GTGACCCGCGCACCCTCGGTGTTTCGGTCACCACCAAATTCTGATCAATCAACCCGCTCGCGGTTTCGGTCGCGAGCGCTCGACACGGGTGTTTCCCATGCCAGCAAAACATCTCAACCAGCTCTTATGCCGCCTGACGCGTCCCGTTGCGTTAGTCCTTTCCTTACTCAGTGTTCATGCGCAGGCGGCCGAGCCGCTTAAAGTGGTACGCATCGCCACGGTTGCCACCTCCAGCAATGGCAAGACCACCTTCTACGGTCCGACCTATGTGATGGACCGTGATAAATGGCTGGCCAATGAACTCGCCAAACGCGGTATTGAACTGCAATGGGTGCCCGCTGCAACAGCCTCGGTAGGCACCTTCGTCAATGAAGAGTTCGCCAACAAGCGCATTGATTTCGCGTTTTACGGTGATCTTCCCACCATCATTCTCAATGCCTCCGGCATCTCGACCAAGCTGATCGCGGCGGGTGGCACCGGCAATAATGTGTACCTGGTGGTCCCACCGAACTCCACCGCCAAATCCATTGAAGACCTCAAGGGCAAACGAATTGCCCTGCATCGGGGCCGGCCATGGGAGTTGTCGTTTGCCAAACTCCTGGATTCCAAACACCTTGATTTCGATGATTTCCGGATCTTCAACCTGAACCCCCAAGCAGGCGCCGCGGCGCTGAGCGCCGGGCGCGTGGACGGGTTCTTCACCCTCAGCGATGCCTATCTGCTTGAAGACAAAAAGGTCGGCAAAATTATCTGGTCCAGCAAACAGGCCCCGCTGGACTGGAAAATGCGCGCGGAGTTGTTCGGTGCCAGCGACTTCGTTAAGCAGCAACCGGAAATCACCCAATTGGTGGTCGACGCCTATCTGAAAGCCTCGCAGTGGATCGCCCAAGAACAGAATAAAGACGAGTACATAAAGTACCTCACGCAGTCAGGCCAGCCAGAGAGCGTGCTGCTTCGCGAAGTACAAGGCGAACCTTGGGCCGCGCACTTCAACCCGCTGATCGATGCCACCTTGCGCCAGCATTATCAGGACGGGATCGCCTACAGCCTCAAAGCCAAACTGATTCGCAACGACATCACAGTGAATGACCTGCTTGATGATCGCTTCGTCGACCAAGGCGTGAAGGATATGAAACTTCAAGGAATCTGGACGCCCACCAGCCCGCAATTGACCGTAAAACAACCCTGATTCGACGCATTTACAGGAGACACCAATGACTACCGAACATCAAAGTAACCCTGACGCGGACCTCGTCGGTATCGTCGAACAGGCCCGTTCCGACGCAGTGCATGCGTTCAATACGCTACGTGATAACGGCACGTTGTCTGCCAGCCTGACATTTCATATTACCCACCGCATCGCTGGTACTGACCACCTGTTGGGCATTCGATTTCCTGGTGGCCTGGCGCGGGATCAGTCACCTCAAGTCAGCCTGACGTCGTTTGCCGAGACGCAAAGTTCGCTGCTGCACGAGCCGCGTCTGGAAGCCGACACATTGATTCATGTGCACACGGCCTGGCTGTCCGCCTGGTCGCTGGCGCACAAATCGTTTCCGATCCTGTATGTCGCGGCGGCCCGTCATTTGCTGGCGCGGGAAATCCCCAATCATCTGGAACGTACCCGCAGCGCGCTGGACGTTATTCGCCAGCGTTTGGACGATAACCCGCAACTGGCACCGCCACCGGCACTGCTGGAATCTAATGGCGGAGCCAATTTCTGGGGCAAAGGCATTATCAAGACTGCCGAGATCATTCTGTTCGTTGAAGAGGCCGCACGCTTCCAGGCGATTGCCGAACAGATCGGGGGCGCTCAGGTGTACACCCCTGGCGCATTGGAGTTGCAATGGAAACGCACGGGGCTGCTTGATCGGGCGCTGAGCTATAAGGGTTAAGACATAATCAAACCGATACAAGGGCGCGATGATCGCATCGCGCCCTTCCTGCAACGCGCTTACGTTCAGCCCAGCGCTGCGGCCAACTGTTCGCCCTGCGGCCACAATCCGGTCATCTTCCACTGCTGCTCCAAGACACCCGGCCCGAACTCTTTCGACCCGCCAAAGCTCTCTGCCAATCCTTGGAACCAGGCGCCCTCTTCAATCAGCAATACCAACTTCGCGGCTTGAATAATCCCGGTTCCCCAGAATGTAGCGCCGCCGTTGGCTTCGAGAATCGCCGGAGTATGCGGATTGTGCTGGATTTGCTCGACGATAAAATCGGACTCCTGTTGGCGGCGGTTGATATAGATCGGTAGCTCACGCGCCAACGTGACCCGTTGCGAGGCGGCATAACGAATCGGCAATACCCGGTGCGCGCTGGCCCAGGCACCTAGAAACGGCGTATGCACATGAATGACGACGTTGACCTCAGGGCGCTTCTGGAAAATCGTCGCGTAACGCTTGCCATTGCCACCGGCTTTGCTTCCGCTCAAAGGATTTGAGCCTGCAACTGACTCATCCAGGTAGACCTCGCCGTCATAGGTGGCGACCACTGCGCGAATACTCTCGTCGTCAGCCCAAGGGCCCGGCGCGTGCAGAGCAATCACGAGGTCGCTGAACGGCACGCGTAAGTAGGCTTGCAAGGTATTGGTGGCAGTCAGGGTCCGAGTTTCTTTGAGCACCCGAAAAGCCTTGGCGAAGTCACGCTTTGCTTCTTCGAGATAAGTCAGTTGTTGCTCAGTCAAGGTAACCGCAAGAGTCATGGAAACAGCTCCGTTTCAGGCGTGAAGGAAAACCGGACGCTCCGGTTGTCCTTCGGTAGAGCAGTTCTTGTGCCAGTCCTGATATATTTTCAAGCTATTGATTTAAAACGAATATTTGTTCACATCCAAACACAACATCGTCGATGTTTCACATACCCGCACATTTTCTGCTGGCAGCCCAACAGCCGTTGTTGCTGAGGTGTTGCTGACCCAGCACAAACCGCCTGAAGAACTCCAAAGCCTGCGTTGACTATCAACAAACACGGTACTTTCAGCGGCTTTAAATGCTTGGCACAGGCGTTGCAATCAGCCTGATAACGCCGGCAACACCTCGTTTTCCGGTTCGATCTGTCTGCATCTGGAGTTCACATGGCTACCGAATTTTTTTGGCGCCTGCCCTTGGGCAGTGACGGTCCTTATCTTGCCTCGGACAAAAACAACCGCGGCAGTGCAACGCATAAACCCGGCAATATCGCACCCGGTCGTTTGCCCAATGGCGAGCCGGATGGCTTCACCTATATCGACTACATCGCCCAGGTTGCAAAGGCTGCTGAAATAGCAGGTTTTGAGGGCGCGCTGCTGCCCACCGGCCCAGAGCCATGGATTGCTGCCGCCGCGCTCGCTAGAGAAACCCGCAGGATCAAATTCCTCATCGCGTTTCAGGCCACCTGGACGCTGCCGGCCTATGCGGCGCAACAAGCAGCGATTTTGCAAAACCTGAGCCACGGCCGACTGGACTGGAACATCATCACCGGCGGCAACCCGGCGGCTCAGCGCGCCAACGGCGACTTCCTTGAACACGATCTGCGCTACAAGCGCACTGGCGAATTCCTCGACATCATCAAGGGTCTCTGGGAAAACGACACGTTCTCGTATGACGGTGACATCTACAAACTGGAGAACGGCGCGTTGCCACGCGGGCTGCAAAATGAGCGTAAACCAGGCGTGTACTTCTCCGGCTTCTCCGACCCGGCACTGGACGTTGCTGCTCGGCACGCAGACGTTTACCTCAATTGGGCAGAACCGGTCGAGAAGCTTAAGCCGCACATTGAACGGGTTCGGGAATTGGCCGACAAACAGGGCCGCGAAGTCCGTTTCGGTATTCGTATCGATGTTTTTGCACGCGAAACAGAA
>NZ_JAMFRV010000014.1 GCF_026224925.1 Pseudomonas sp.
AAGGTATTACGGATGCCAATCAGCGGCGGCAATAAACCACCAATCAATGGCCCGACCAAACTGCCGGCCATGATCCCCGACGACAGCATGCCCAGCGCCCATCCCGAGCGAGCCTTGGGCGTTTGCGTGGCAACCAGGATAGTCGCGCCGGACGCATAACCACCGAGCAATCCAGCAAGCAATCGCAGTAGAACGAGTTGCCAGACATTCTCCGCCAAGCCAATCAACGACATGGCTATTGCCATCCCCAGGCTTGCCCGAATCAACATCAACTTACGGCCGTAACGGTCACCCAGCCTGCCCCACAGCGGCGCAGTAAAAGCGGCGGAAAGGAACGTGGCGCCAAATGCCACGCCTGACCATTGCACCACCGCAGCCGGATCGCTCACGCCTAGATGCTCGACATACAGCGGTAAGAAAGGCAGCAGCAATGTCATTGCGATGATGGTGGTGAACGAACCGAATACGCACACTGCCAGATTGCGTTGCCAATGCTGTTCGGTGGAACTTAATTCCGCTGCCATGCCGACCATCCAGAGAAGGAGAACGGCACACGCTACAGCGTTGGCTTCAATAAATAAAAGTCATGTTTTTTATGCAATGGATTCCATATTGGAATATCGCTTAGTGCACAGCCCCATAGGGGTCCAACAAAGGCACTTTTACGGTGGCTGCAACCACCCGGTTGCGACCGCTTAGTTTCGCGGTGTAAAGCATCTTGTCCGCCAGCTTTAACACCTCATCAATACTCGATGAGGACTGTGGCCAGTGCGCTACCCCCAAGGAAATAGTGATGTGCCCTGCGCTTTCAAACAGGGCACTTTCAACCTGTTGACGCAGACGTTCGCAAATCCTCAGGGCCACCTCGGGCGAGCTGTTGGGTAGAAGAATCAGAAACTCTTCTCCCCCAACACGGCATACAACATCGTTATCACGGGTATTGAGGCGCATCAACTCACCCAATCGCTTAAGTACTTTATCGCCAACGTCATGGCCAAAGTTATCGTTGACTGCCTTGAAGTGGTCAATGTCCACCGCAACCGCTGCAAACGGTGTGTGCTCACTTTCCAGTCGCTCCAGTGAACTGTCCAGAACGCGACGGTTAGATAAACCGGTAAGCGCATCTGTCTGAGCTTCATTGGTCAACTTGCTGATTTTGGCATGCAGTAAACGAACACCCACCAGCATGACGCGCTTAAGTTGGGCCGCCTCGTAGTACCAAGGCTTGATACTTTCAATTCGACCCACCGCACCAGGCATCTCCATTTCTTCGGCACTTTGCGCCAGCAACAGCAGCGGGCGTGATATCAAACGCGCCAACCACCACACAATAATAAAACCGAACACGGCCAACGGCAGGCTATTGCGCAACACGTCCAGCATCAGGTTATTGAGTGCAGCGAGGGTCGCCTGAGTTTGCTTTTGCGCGACGATCCCCCAATGCGCCGAAGGCACATTGGCATAACCCGCCAGCATGTTGATGCCCTGACTATTAACCAGCCGCTGCATGCCGCTCTCACCGCGAATTACCGCATCGATCACGGTATTACCCTCCGCGATTTCGCCCACCCGTAATGGGTCCGGATGAAACAAAAAACGGCGGTTTTGGTCGACCACGTAAAGATAGGACCCGTCGTGGTAGTACTGTTCCCCTAGCAAGTCGTAGAGCATATTTTTATGCTTAAGGTAAAGGGTGCCGCCTATATAGCCTAGGTAACGACCTTCACGATCAATGATCGGATGAGACATAAACACCACCAAATGACCTGCCAGCGAAATATAGGGCTGACTGATCAGTGGGAGCCTTTTACTCAATGCCTCAAGCGCGCCGGGGGTCTTTGCCATTTTTTGTTTGCCGGTAAACAGCTCAGGCGAAACAGCACGTACCCAGCCTTGCGCGTCGACGATCGCTACGGAGTTGAAACTGTTAGTTTGCAAGTGCAGCCTTCGCACTTCCGATTGCAGTGTTTGGGTACTGTCCAGCTGATCACCTAACAACGAAGCACTGTACGCCAACTGCTGTTTTGCCGCCGCCAGAAATGCGTCAGTACTGTTTGCCAGTTTCATCGCGTAAACACGGTTTGCCTCCAATGTGTTGTCGATCAACAACTGCCGTTGCACTCGATAACTGGCGTAGAGACTATTGACCAGCGTAAGACCTGCACTCAGAAGTGCCAAGGTGATAATGAGTCTGCGTAAATTAACGCTGAATATATGTTTGGTTCGCATGCAGGCTACCCGATGGTTCGTACTTGACGGCGCGACGCGCTCTTTAACCTCGGTAAGAGGGTGTGGAAATTGCAACGAGAACCTCTGCACTGACCGTACGATAAGGTACAACTTCCTACAACAGCTAAGCGTGAGACTGGCCAAAAGTCGTACGGACTCTTGTCCGGGATCAATAAAAATGGAGAGGGTAAACAACCGGGACATTCGCAACACACCGAGCTGTGCGGTGGCGACTTCAGTCAAATGCCCCTTTAGCGCTGCCGAAGCCTGTAATCAATCGTAAAACGGCTCGACCAGCTCGCGACTGCCGAGGAAAAAACTGTCTGCTACCAAGCGCAATGGCTGCACATCCATATCGCTGGCCTTGGTGCGAATCAACTGCTCAAAATGGCGATACACCGCCGGGTACTCCCCTTCTTCTGCTACCTGTTGGGCGATACCGTCGATCGTGAGGCAAGCGCCGCCACTGTCCAGGCGCAATGTCCCTTCCTTACAACGAACCTCGATACTCCAAAGTTCATCATGACCGTGGTCAAAATCAAATTCGGCGCGAATCTCTAGGTGCTTGGCGTCCGACAGGTTCAACGACGCAGCTATCGGTGACTGGCAATTGCTCGGTACGCGCAGTGCGGCCGACGCTACAAACAGTGGCGATGGCAACAAATGGGTAACGATAGACAGCGCATTGATGCCCGGATCAAAAACACCCAAGCCGCCCGGTTGCCAGATCCAGGCTTGGCCGGGATGCCATTTGCGAACATCCTCTTTCCAGTCAATCTGCACCGATTGCAACGTACGACTCGCTAGCCAATCGCGGGCAGCGTCAACACCGGGAGCAAAGCGCGAATGCCACGCGAACAAGCCGCTCACGCCGTGCTCATGGGCGTGCTCAACCAACGCCATGGCCTCACCAAGGGTGGCGCATGGCGGTTTTTCCACCAAGACATGCTTGCCCGCAGTCAAGGCTGCACGCACCAACGCATAACGGCCTTGGGGCGGTGTGCAAAAAGCGATGGCATCCAGCTCTGGACCCTGCTCAAGCATTTCACTCAGGGAGCTGAAGTTTTCTACCCCAGGGCACGGCTGCCCTTGGCTGGCGACAGCAAGCAGTTGGAAGGCCGGGTTGGCACAAATCGCGGGGACATGCTGATCCTGCGCAATTTTGCCGTAACCCACCAAACCGAGACGAATCGGTTGCATCTGTGACTCCTGATTTTTGTAGTTTTATTCTTAAACGAAAAGTTGATCCAGCAACCTAGACGTAAATACACGGCTAAACAACTGGATCATGCAGTGTTCGATGTCAATTCAAGCATGGCGATCAAGCGTTTGATATCCGCCCTGGTGGACTTTGCCGCTGGGACGAAAGCGCAATACGCGTGACCTAGGCGTAGCGCAATGGGCGACAGCACAATCAGCCGACCGGCTTCCAGATCGGCGTGGGCAATGGCCTTTTGTCCCAGTGCGATACCCAACCCAAGCCGCGCCATGGCAATAGACAAACTGGAGAGCCCGCTGCGACGACCCTGCGCCGGATCAGGCCGGTAAGGGCTACCCGCCTCGGCAAACCAATCGCCCCATGTCGGGTGAGAGGCAAAGCTGGCACCCCAATGGGTATGAATAAACAGATTTTGCTGAACCGGCTCCAGATTGAAGTCCTGATTGCCGTGGCGATACCAAAACTCGGGCGCACACAGTGGAACCACCTGATCATGGGCAAGCACAATGGCTTGAAGGCCAGGGTAATGGTAATCGCCATAAGCAATACGCAGGTCGATGTCGCCACGCGCCAGGTCTACCGGATCGTCTTCGACGCGGATGTCGATGGACAGTTGCGGGTAAAAATCCAGCAATCCTGACAACTTCGGCGCCAACCAATGTTCAGCAAGGGAGAACGGCACGCTCACCACCAAGCGTCGGGCATGCAAATCGCCCTCAAGCATGCGCGCAGTCATGTTGGCGATATCACCCAAGGCGCGGGCAGTTTGCGGGTACACGTCATGCCCGGCATCGGTCAAGGTCAGCCGGTTTCCAGTGCGAACGAACAACTGTCGGCCAAGAAAATCTTCCAGGTGCCGCACCTGCTGGCTGACGGCCGCCGACGTCACCCCCAGCTCAGAAGCAGCCAACACAAAGTTGCCCAACCGAGCAGTAACCTCGAAAGCCTTGACCGCATTCAGGGGAGGAAGTCGGTTCACATGATCATTCCTTCGAAAGATTTTCTTGGGTAACGCTAACAATTTATGCCGTTGTTGGGAAGGTAGCGGCGCGCTAGTTTGGCACCTCAGACAACGCGAGGTGCACATGCACGACATTTTGGATTTGCAACGCTATCCCCTGGACCAGGAAGGCACTGCGCAATGGCGGGCAATGCTCGACACGGCTCGATCCGAGCTGCAGGCCAATGGAATGTTCAACCTGAAGCAACTGCTGCGCCCCTTCGCTGCGCAACAAGCAGCCGAGGCACTGCGCCCTACGATGGACAGCCAATCACACGTCCATAAGCGCATGCATAACATCTATTTCAAACCCGAGATTCCTGGCCTCGCGGCCGACCATCCCGCATTGCGCAAGGTCGAAACCGTCAGCCAAACGCTGTGTGCTGATCAAATCGAAAACAGCATCGTGCTGAGGATTTATCAGTATGAACCGTTGATACGCTTTATCGCGGCCGCCATGGACAAGCCAGTGCTGCACGTGATGGAAGACCCTCTGGCCCGCGCCAATGTCATGAGTTATCGCGAAGGCCAAGCCCTGAACTGGCACTTCGACCGCTCCGAATTTACCACCACTCTATTGCTTCAGGCGCCTGAGGCTGGCGGTGAGTTTCAGTACCGCAGCGACCTGCGTTCCGATGAAGACCCTAATTACGAAGGTGTCGCCAAGCTACTGCAAGGTGAAGACCCGGCCGTACATAGCCTCTCGCTCGAGGCCGGGACGTTAAATGTGTTCCGCGGCAAACACACCGCTCACCGGGTCACTCCGGTGCAAGGTGGCCGCGACCGAATGATCGCGGTGTTTTCCTATTACGAAAAGCCCGGTGTGTTGTTCAGCGCAGAAGAAAGAATCGGCTTCTACGGCCGAGCTTCTTGACCGGTTAATGCGTGCCCTATAAGCACCCTATATAACAAATGAAGCACCCATATTGCGTCCCTGACGCGCCGTTTTACCCATGCCAATCAACGTCTATTTGCAGTGGGGATGTACCCAATGAGCTATTTGAAAACCGTGACAAAGTCGGCGACCTACGCCTTGATCGCACTTACCTCACTGTGCGCCGCCGTGGCGCAGGCCAAGGAGTGGAGCACAGTCACGATTGCGACCGAAGCCGCGTATGAACCCTGGAACATGACGCTGCCAGGCGGAGGAATCGGCGGGTTCGAGCCAGACTTGATGAAAGACTTGTGTACGCGGATCAAGCTGCAGTGCAACTTACAGGCGCAAGACTGGGACGGCATGATTGCCGGCTTGCAGGTGCGCAAGTTCGACATGCTCATGGACGCCATTGTGATCACACCGGAGCGGGAAAAGGTCATCGCATTTTCTATTCCCTATGCGTCGACTCAAGGGGTGCTGGTTGCGGTTGACAAGGGTTTGATCGGCGGCGCTGGACCATCCGGGCAAATCGCCAAGCTCACTGGCGACGCTGCCCACGACAAACCGACCATCGATGCGTTGCGCACCCTGGTCAAAGGTAAATCCATCGGTATCCAGTCCGGCACCGCCTACACGCAGTTCATCGAAGACAACTTCAAGGACATCGCGACCATTCGCGAATACAAGAAGTCTGGTGAACACGTGATGGACCTGCTGGCTGGACGGATTGATTTCGCCTTCGACGACGTCACGTTTTTCAGCTCGATACTGGACAAGCCGGAATACCAGGCAATCGCCATGGTGGGCCCGAAGATCGGCGGTTCGATCTGGGGACCCGGCGAAGCACTAGCGTTTCGTCAAAGCGATCCTGATTTGAAAGCAAAGTTTGACGACGCGTTGCGCGCAGCACTGGCGGATGGGACGGTGAAGACCTTGTCGCAAAAGTGGTTCAAGACCGACATCACCCCTTGAGCCGCAGTTAGATTCCCCGCGCCATGTCCACTACAAAACGGTAGTGGACATCGCCTTTCTCCAGCCGGGCAAACGCCTCGTTGATCTCGCTCATGGCGATTACTTCCACGTCCGCGACGATCTTGTGTTCTGCGCAGAACGCCAACATCTCGTGTGTATCAGCAGTGCCCCCCGAACCTGAACTGGCAATGCTGCGTCTGCCTATGGCCAGCAACATCGGGCTGAAATCGAACTGATCGGGGATCCCCAACGAGCACAGGGTCGCGTCGACCTTCAAAGCTGACAGAAACGGGTCCATGGGATAACGCTTCGAAACCGTATCCAGAATGAAGTCAAAGCGAAGCGCCTGAGCTGCCATTTGCGCTGAATCGGTCGACAGCACCACTTCGTGGGCACCGAGTTTCAACGCCAACTCGGCCTTTTTTGGCGACGTGGTGAACGCAACCACATGCGCGCCCATGGCCCTGGCGAACTTCACCGCCAAATGCCCAAGCCCGCCAATCCCGACAATACCCACGGTCTTACCCGGACCGACATTCCAGTGGCGCAGTGGTGAGTAAGTGGTGACGCCCGCACACAGAAGCGGCGCGGCGGCGGCCGGGTCCAAGCCCTCTGGCAAGTGATAGACAAAGTGCTCATCGGCCACATACTGGTCTGAATAACCGCCTCGGGTGCGCGTGCCGTCGACGCGATCAATGCCATCGAACGTCGTGGTCGGGAACTCACGGCAATAGATTTCTTTGTTGGCCTGGCACTGTTCACAGTGGCGGCACGAGTCGACGATGGTGCCGATCATTACCTTGTCGCCAACCTTAAAGCGCTCAACCGCCGCACCGATCTCGGTGACTTCGCCGACAATTTCATGCCCCGGTACCAGCGGAAACTCCTGACCCCACTCGTTCATCGAGTGAATGTCGGAGTGGCAAACGCCACTGAATAAAATCTTCACTGCCACATCTTTCGGCCGTGGCGCACGCCTTTCAAACGACCAAGGCACCATCGGACCACCCCGCTGCAAGGCCGCATACGCTTTGGTGGTTCTTATGCCGCTGCCGCCAACAGGAACATTGCTCATTGCCATCTCCTCAGTCATCGCTTTACACTTCACGGAATATGTAAAGACACTAACACCTTTACACTAATCGTCAACTGTAAGATTTGGACAGCCTCGCAATATGCAAACCAAGGAAGATAGAATCATCGACGCGTCATTTCAGCTGTTCTTACGGCACGGCTATCGAAAAGTGAGCATGAGCGACGTCGCTGAAGCCGCGCTAATGTCGCGCCCTTCCCTTTATGCTTCATTCGCCAATAAAGAAGCGATTTTTGCTGAATTGGTCCGCCGACAGTGCGAGCGTAATCTGGCTGAAACCACGGCGCGTCTGAATCACGTCAGGGGCCTGCACGAGCGCCTGAGTTGCGTGTTCGATATTTGGGTCATTGAGCCTGTTGCCTCGGTCATCGATTCGGAAAACGCCACTGAGCTGTTAGCCAACTGCGCAGAATTCGCGCCACAAGCGTTGGCAGATTTGTATGAGCAGATGGAAGCGCAGTTGGTCGCCGTGTTATCGGACTACCCTACCGGGGGCTCGTCACAGGCCGCGAAGGACACCGCACGCATCCTGCGCCTGGCCGGTTCCGGCATAAAATCCTCAACCGAGAATCTGCCAGAACTGCGGCGCTTGGTGAGTGGGCTGATCAGCATGGCAGTCGCGGCATCGGGCACGGCTAGTTCTGATTAACTGCATTTTCAGATGCCGCAGTCTCGGTAGACGCATCCACCATCACCGCAATAATCCCGAGCATCAGTTCCAGACGCGCAGTCCCAGTCGCAGCTATAGGGTTCAGCCACGCAGGCGACTGATTGAGCAACGTGACAATACTCGCTGTACAGCCATGTCCAGCAGCGCCAAGCCCAAAGCTTTCAGCCAGAAGTTCTTCATAGCGCAAACGACGAGCGCTTGCGTGCGCCTGTAAAATCCTCACTCAAATGCCGCCATTCGCTTTCAACGATTTGAAAGTGCTCAGGCATGCACGCCTGCAACGCCAAATGCATTTTGACCATGGCGCGCAGTCGCTGACGTGCGGCGACGCGCTTTCGGATCTGTAATGCTTGAACATAAAGCGCGTCAAACAATTCCTCGAAAAACTCGTACAGCAAGGCCTCCTTACTCTCGATGTGGTTGTAGATCGAACCGCAACCGATGCCCAAAGCCGATGCCAGCTCGCGCATGCCCACATTGCTGTAGCCCTTGATGGCGAATAGCGATAAAGCAAAATGTCGAGTTTCCTCAAAGCGTTTGATAGCTGCCGCCCTCTTTTGATTAATGACCGCAGCAGAATGATTGGGCAACGCAAAGGCCGCAATTTCGAAAATTGAAAGGCGCCGTTTTACCCCACGATAACGCAGGTGGCATTAGGCAAAACCTCATACGGACTTATGGAAATGCGAATTCCCCAGCTCGCAACCACCCCCCATCATGTGCAGCACAGTAGCCAACAACGGATACGCACATGCAGGCTTTCGAACGCGGGGACTGGCTGGGCCGAACCCAAGAACGCCACGACCATTTCGGCACCCACGCCCTACGGCGCATTGCCGCAACCTTTAATGCCCCGACGCCAAAGCACGGAGAAGAATTGCCTTGGTTATGGCACTGGTGTTTCTTCGACGATTGCGTCAACAGCAACGGCTTGGGCCCCGACGGGCACCCGCAACTGGGTGAATTCATGCCGCCAGCTCACGGGCGTAACCGCATGTGGGCCGGCAGCCGAGTTGAGTTTATCCAACCTCTGCAAGTAGGAATGGATGCCCGGCGCACCACCATCCTCCAGCACATAGAAGAAAAGCACGGGCGCAGTGGTTCACTGCTGTTCGTGACCCTTGCCCATGAATATTGGCAGGCCGGTCAGCTATGCGTTCGCGAGGAACAAGACATCGTTTACCGCGAACCCACGCCGCCGAAACTGGCGGCAGGCGATACGCCGCCCGAAGCGCAATGGAGCGAACCAATCAGCCCTGATCCATTGCTGTTGTTTCGCTATTCGGCCCTGACCTTCAATGCCCACCGGATTCACTACGACTTTGCCTATGTTACTGAAACCGAGGGCTATCCCAACCTGGTGGTGCATGGCCCTTTGACCGCCACCCTCAACCTCGCGGCTTTTGTGCGGGCGAACCCGCTTGCCCAGGTTCGGCAGTTTTCCTTCCGTGGCGTCCGGCCACTGATTGCCCCGGCCGAGTTTCAAGTGGCGGGTTGCCACACCGCACGCGGCATTGCCGATCTATGGGCCAGCGACGCGGGCGGTATCAGCCAGCGCGCCAGCGTTAAATTCGACTGAGCATTGCAACACTCTTAAGGATCGATGATGAACCCCAATAACAACGAAGAACTGAATGCTATCCGCGAAGGCGTGCGCGCCTTGTGTGCCGAATTCGACGCTGCTTACTGGCGCAAGATCGACGAAGAAAAGGGCTTCCCGGAAGCCTTCGT
>NZ_JAMFRV010000193.1 GCF_026224925.1 Pseudomonas sp.
GACACGGTCAACAGGCTGATCCACAAACTGGTGCGGGCACCGATGATGATGCGGCTGAACGCGTCACGACCGAACTCGTCGGTACCCAGCACGTGTGGCCAGGACGGCGCCATAAAACGATGGGCCAAGTCGAGCCGAAGCGGGTCATAGGGCGTCCAGAAAATACCGGTCACGGCCATCAGCAGCAGAAGCAGTACCAGCCCGCCACCGATCAACGCATTAAAGGAAGGCAGACGCCGGCGCCGGCGGACCACAGCAACAGTCGGCAACGGAGCAATTTCACTCAGGGTTTTCATACTTTCACCCGGGGATCGAATAGCGGATACATCAAGTCAACGAACAAATTGACCAGCACATAAACGAAGGTGATAAGCAACAGGCTGCCCTGAAGCACGGGATAGTCGCGGGCGTAGATCGAGTCGACCATCAGCCGGCCGATGCCGGGGATGGTGAATACGGTTTCGATCACCGCGATGCCGCCCAACAAGTTACCGAGGATCAGCCCGATCAAGGTCCAGGTCGGAGCAAAGGCATTGCGCAAGGTATGGCGCCAGAGCACCGCGCGTTCCGTCAATCCCTTGGCCCGTGCATGGGCGATGTATTCCAGGCGCAGCACTTCAATGGTGCTGGCCCGCGCCATACGAATGATCACCCCACTTTCGTGCAGCACCAGGGTTGCGATGGGCAGCACCACATAAGCCAGCGCTTTGCCGAAATCTTCGCCGAAGGGCACATAACCCACCACCGGAAACCAGCCCAGTTTGAGTCCGAATGCATAGAGCAACAGCAGGCCCATCCAAAACCCTGGCACCGACAACAACAGCGTTGCCGCCGTGACGAGGCCGAGGTCCAGCAACGTGTCCTGCTTCCAGGCCGCGAGCATGCCCAACGGCACGGCGATCAATGCGGCCAGCAACACCGCACTGAGGACGATGGTCAGGCTAACGCTGAAGCGCTCCAACACCAGTGGCAGTACCGCTTGCCCGCTGGTGATCGAATGGCCCAAATCACCGGAAAACAGTGCCTTGAGCCAGATCAGGTACTGCATGACCAGCGGTTGATCCAGGCCCAGGGTCTGACGCAACCGCGCCAGGCTGGCTGGATCGGCCATGTCGCCCAACATCAACAGTGCCGGATCACCGGGGATCATACGAATCATGGCAAACACGGCGATGGAGATCAGCAACAGCGTCGGCACCGCCATGGCCAGGCGTTGAGTAATCAAACGGAGCATGGGTGTCCCTCAGTAGTGGTGCGCAGTCCATGGGCGAACCGGACCACGCTTACCACACAGCGTAACGGGCGTAATCGGATTCCATCTCTAGCTGATACTGGCCAAAGTCCTCGTTAATGGCCGGCAGCGGCGCAATTTCCATAAAGCCAATGGCCGGGCGCATCAAAATCATCGCTACGGTGGCGGACAGATTGTCCTCGCCACTGGAGCTGGGACGTGGTGGCCGACAGACCGCGAACGGCGTACCGAAGTTATCGAAGAAGGCGTTTTTCATGTGTTCCAGGGTCAGACTGCCATGGCGCTGCTTGAGCAGTTGCTCGACGCGTATATCCCGGTAAAAGCTTTCCGGCGCGCCGCCAATCCCGGTATTTTTCAATTTGACCTGAGCCACCGGTCTGCGCCAGTGGTTGGCATGCACCAGCAGGCCGTCGACCGCAAACAACGGGAAGATTTCATCCGGCGCGCACTCGAAGTTGATAGCAAAACCACCGGCATGGCTGAGCATCATATTGTTGGAGCCGGACTTGGGAGTGACTGCCACGGTTTTCATTGCCAGGGCGAAATGATTGGCCTCCAGGGCCTTACGGCGAATGAGCGGCAGCGGCACGCCAAGCGTCTGGTAATCGCGGTCGGATTCGAGGTTGTTGCCAGTGATCGCCGTGCCGATGGAATTGAGCCCTGCCCGCGCCAAGCCGCCGGCTTCGGTAAAGGTCAGAACATCCGGGCCATCTTCACGACGGATGCGCAGCACGACACCGGTCTCGGCACACTCCATTCGCCAGTCCCAATTTTGACCGTGCAACAACTCGTTATTCATGGTCGCGCCGGGCAACACAATCGCGCCGGTGCAGCCGTCCAGCTCCGGCCTGTCGTGCTGATTGCGTCGGCCCAGATGAATGATCTCGGTGCGCGCATTAATCAGAACGATGGCTTCAAAATCGTGGCCTGAGCCCTGAGCGATGCCGCGCATTTCCTCCAGGTACTGCGGCTCGAACGCCTCAATATTGGGCACGAACTGATTGACCAGACGGCGGATCCCTGCCCAGTCATAGCCCATGTCCAGCAACTGCTGGCTGTAGATTTCGATGCTGCGGGCAATGATCTGCGGACATGCTTTGCCGTATTGCACGCCTCGCTCAAAGGGTGCACCGCTGATATCAATACACGGGAACAGACGACTCATGTCACCACCTCAAATTGTTTGGCTAAAAACCAAGAGCAAGTTGCGAGCCAATTTAATAAAAAACCAGACAATATTGGCGCCAATTTAGAAAACACGTCGATATCGGCAGGAAAATGCCTGATTCCAGTGCAAAAAAGTGGGTACATGCTTCACACGCGTGCAGAACGGTGACAGTCGTTTTCTTGGGAGGCTGAGGGTCATTCGCGTGGTCTTCGCCCCACGCCTCCGGGGCCAAGGCCCTAGAAAAAATAATTCGGAAACAAAATAATAAAATAAAATCTTTACAGGTAAATGATAACCATTATCATCGAGGCATATTCAGATCATGGAACGAGATCATTGATTAGGAAATCAGCTGTGTTGTCCCGCCTTGAAAGCGGCGAATCCGTTTACGGGTTACTCAACTCCGTCCCCTCCCCCCTCTTGTGCGAAATGATCGCTTTTGCCGGTTACCGTTTCGTCATTCTCGACATGGAACACTTGCTGCGCAGTGAGGAAGACTTGATGCACAGCCTCCGTGCTTGCGAGTCGGCCGGCATTTCGGCTTGGCTGCGAATTCCTGAAGTCGATGCCCAATTGATTGGTCGAGCTCTGGATGCAGGCTTCGAAGCCATCGTGCTACCTCGGGTCGAAAGCGCCAGCGAAGTGGCCCGAGCGCTCGACGCTGCTTATTTCCCGCCGAGGGGAAAACGAGGCATTAGCGGCGGACGTATTACGGGCTTCGGTCGCATACCGTTACTCGACTACATTGAACTTGCCAACCAGCAAAGCCCGATCGTACCAATGATCGAAACGGCTGCAGGCCTTCGCGCATTGCCGGACATTTTGGCGCTGCCTGGCGTTGGGATGGTGCTTGAGGGGGCGCTCGATTTGGCCCTTGACCTGCAATTGGGCCCAGACCCTCAGCATCCGGAGGTGTGGCTTGCTCTCCAGTCAATGGCCGACATCTGTGCTAACGCCGAAGTCCCGTTTTGTGCCAATCCACGCACACCCGAACAACACACCTTCTGGCGTAACCGGGGGATTCGAAGCTTTTTGGCCGGAGAAGATCGCGGCTTATTGCACACCGCGTTGAAACACCGCCTCAGCAGCCTCCAATCCTCTAACTGATCTAAACGAAGTACTTATGAAAACAACAAACTGCCTGTTTGCGTTCCCCCTCACCCTGATTTCCTTGAGCGCCTGCCAAATAGCATTCGCGGATGAGCAAAATACAGATATTTCCCTGGCCCCTATCACCATCAAAGGTGATGTACTCGGCACCGCCAGCGACCCGGAAGTACGTACCTATTCCGGCAGCCGAAGCGTGATTGACGCGGCTGATTTGAGAAAAGGCAGCGTGCGCGGCATCGACGATGCACTGCAACGTGTACCGGGAATCAAAATCTTTGATGAGACCGGCACCGGCGCCCTGCCGCAGATTTCTGTCCGAGGTTTATACGAGAGCCGCAGCGGGCGTATCCAAGCTCTATCCGACGGCATCCCGTTGGCCTTGGCGCCTTATGGTCAGACCGGCCTATCCCTGTTTCCGATGACCCTGGCAACCATTGACCGAGTCGACATCGTGCGCGGCGGTGCCGCCGTGCAATACGGTCCAAATAACGTCGGCGGCGTCATCAATTTCATCAGCGCACCGATTCCTCATGAGCTGCAAACCACGATTTCCGAACGCTCCACGTTTGCCCCTGGCGGGCGCCAGTTGTTCGACACCTACTTGGGCACCGGGGGTTATCTGACCGAGAATTTTGGTCTGCAACTGGACCTCAATACCATCAACGGCGAATACGGCCGCGAACACTCGGATACCGATATTCAGAACTACCGTCTTCGCGGACAGTGGAACATCGATGAAGATCATGATCTCAGTTTCGGCGTACAGCATTACAAAGCTGACATGGATCTCGCTGGCGCATTGAGCGTCAAGGACTATAAGGAAGACTCACGTCAATCAACCCGTCCGCTGGACCGCTTCGAAGGCGATACCGATCGGGTCTGGGGTACGTACACACAACAACTGGGAGCCATAGGCCCGTTCGACTCTGTGCAATTCAGTTGGACCAACTTCGCTCACAACAGCTACCGCAACTTCGTCGTCGGCTTGCCCTTCACCCCGGACGGTACTGCTGTCACCAAGCAAGATGGCCCGCGAGATTTCAAAGTCTGGGGCACCGAGCCAC
The DNA here is from genome assembly GCF_026224925.1 of Pseudomonas sp. Classification (GTDB taxonomy): domain Bacteria; phylum Pseudomonadota; class Gammaproteobacteria; order Pseudomonadales; family Pseudomonadaceae; genus Aquipseudomonas. The sequence continues at coordinate 4,595 of NZ_JAMFRV010000193.1, forward strand.
GCCTAAGCATGAGCATTGACGGAGACGCCGTCGGCCAAACTTGGCTGTTGGGCGCACGCTACGTCAGCGAAGACATTGACTACCGAGTTGATAGACAGGCCCTCAATACCGGTGTGACCAGTGTATTCCGTGACTGGAAATTCAACGACGAAGCGAAAGCCGCTTACTTGAGCAACGCCATCAGTTTATTCGACCGTCGCCTGACCATTACGCCGGGCATCCGCTACGAAAATGCACGGATGGACTACAGCGACAGCGTTACCGGGTTCACCCACAGCAACTTGGCTAAAGAATGGCTACCCGGTCTGACGGTGGGTTTCCAGGCGACCGATGACTGGTACGTGTATGCCAACGCCCAGCGCTCATTGCGTCCGCCGCAAGTCACACAGATCGTCAAGGAAGGCGCCGTAGGTGCAGAGATCGCCTGGAACTACGAAACCGGAGTGCGCTACACCCCGTGGAAAGGTCTGCGGGTCGACATTGGCCTGTACCGTATCGATTTCGACGACCAAATCGAATACAGCGCCACGACTGACCGCTACGTGAACCTTGGCAGCACCCGCCATCAAGGGATCGAAACCGAACTGTTCTGGACCCCTGCTGCATTGCCTAACCTGGACCTGCATGCGAGCTATGCGTACCTGGATGCAAAACAGCGAACAGGTAACTACAAAGGTAACGAAGTACCTTTCGCGTCGAAAAATCAGTTCAATGCCGAAGCACGTTATCACTTCGCCGAACACTGGACTTACAGCCTTGACGGCCTTTATGTCAGCATTGCCTTCACCGATGCCGCCAACAGCCGCGCCGAAGATGCCGCCGCCACGGTCGGTAAACTTCCCTCTTACGTTATTTTCAATACCGCACTGGAACGTGAATTCAAGTTGGACGACAAAAGCGTCCTGACCGCCTCCGCCGGCATCAGCAATCTATTCGACCGCGAATACTACTTCCGCGGCATCGATACCAGCCCTTGGGGCCGCCAACCAGCCCCGGAGCGCGCAGTTGCGCCTCTGCAAACCAGTCGCCCAACCCAGAGGGACGGGTGACTGCTGCCCTCAGGAAACTCACCACCATGCAACGTCCACTCGTCTTTCTCAGCCATGTCCCTCATGCCGCGATCACCGAGGGCTTCTTGCCTGCTGCGCACAAACGCGGATTATCAGTAGTATTGATCACCGACCACGCTCAAGAACACAGGCGTCTGCTGGCTGCCTCCGATATTAAGCCAGTGTTCCAAAGTAAGTCATAACGGCCGACACAGCCGCAGGGATGTGGAGGTAAGAATTTTCCGCGAGTAACCGCCCGCCTTCCAGCGCTCACTGACTCCAATACTACCTACCCCCAGGCCCGTCAAACTAAGGGCTTGAGGTTCGGTTAACTAATTGATGTCCGGTTAAGCGTAGTTTTTAAGGCGAAGTATTTCCGCCAGGGCTATGCTGACGCAGTTAGTGTACAGGTCACCATCGTCGAGGCTTCAGCAAGGTATCCGTATGTCATCTATTGTCTAATAATATTGACCCTGCCGGTGCCCGCCGAGTTAATCACTCAGTGGATGTGCCTTGGTTCATGTTTCGATGATCGACAACGCATTTTCGAATTATCGCCTCATCTACCAAAGGCCCGCGATGAAGAGTGTTCCTGTCGCTTACAACCGACGTATTTTGATCATCGATGACACGCCATCGATTCATCAGGACTTCCGCAAAATTCTCTGCCCTGAACTGGACAGTGAGCAATCTCTGGCCGCTGCCGAAGCTGCGTTGTTTGGCACAGTGCCGACGCGTCGCAAAATTTTCGAGCTCGATTTTGCTTTCCAAGGCCAAGAGGCACTGGTGCTGGTTGAGCGTGCACTTCGTGAAGGCCGGCCTTATGCACTAGCGTTTATCGATATGCGCATGCCGCCAGGTTGGGATGGGCTGCAAACCATCGAACGGCTGTGGAAAGCCGACCCGCGTCTGCAAGTGGCGCTGTGTACTGCGTTTTCCGATTACTCCTTGGAGGCCATGACAGAGCGCCTCGAATTCGGTGATCAATTGCTGATCCTGAAAAAGCCATTCGACAGCCTGGCCATTCGCCAAATGGCCAGTGCGCTTACGGTGAAATGGCAGTTGGCCCAGGAAGTGGCGGCAAAAATGCTCGGGCTGGAACAGACCATTGCCGAACGGGTGCAAGAGACGTTGAAAGTCTCTCATCTGTTCCAATATGACGTGCTGACAGAATTGCCCAACAGCACCCTGCTGGCGGATCGATTGGCGCAGAAAATCACCTTAGCTGGACGTCGCAACAACCAATTGGCGGTGATGTTCATCGGTTTGGACAGATTTGAGCGAATCAATACTGCGCTGGGGCATCCCACCGGGGATGAAATGCTCAAGCAAGTAGCCCAGTGTCTGACCAAGACCGTGCACCCGTCAGATGCGGTATTTCGTTATGGCTCGGACCAGTTTGTACTGATATTGGCCAACATCCAGCACCCGCAAGAAACCAGCGCCATCGCGGAAAAGCTGTTGGCGGCTTTACGCGCGCCGCATTACATCGCAGGGCATGACCTGACGATTACCGCGAGTGTGGGGATCAGTGTTTTCCCGGACGATGGCGAAGAGGCCATCGAGCTGATCAAGAAAGCCGAAACCGCCATGCGCAACGTCAAACTCATTGGCCCGGATGCTTACTGTTTTTTCGCCGACAACCTGAACGAGAGTTCTCGCGAGCATCAGTCCATCGAGTCGGGTATTCGTCTGGGGTTGGAGCGCGAAGAGTTCCAGTTGCATTACCAGCCCAAACTGAACTTGAAAACCGGCAGGATCGTCGGCGCTGAAGCGCTGATTCGCTGGTTCAAGCCCGACCATGGTTGGGTCTATCCGTCGGATTTTATTCCGGTCGCCGAAGACAGCGGTTTGATCATCCCCCTCAGCAAATGGGTACTGCGTGAAGCGTGCCGTCAAATATGTGCCTGGCAAGCGTGCGGACTGCCAGCGATTCGTATATCGGTGAATATATCTGCCACCGAGTTCCGCCAAAAAGACTTTCTTGATGGCATCCGCAGCGTGCTTGAAGAAACCGGAATGCGCCCCGACCAACTGGAATTGGAGATCACCGAAGGGGTGCTCATGCACAATGCCGATGCGACCATTCAGGTACTGTTGGCCATCAAGGAGATGGGAGTCCGCCTGGCCATCGATGACTTCGGCACCGGCTATTCCAGCCTGAGCTATCTGCGCCGCTTCCCTATCGACGTACTGAAAATCGATCAATCGTTTATCCGCGCGCTAGGCACCGACAGCAATGACGAGGCGCTGGTCGACGCAATCATCAGCCTCGGTAAAAGTCTCAAGCTGAATATCATCGCCGAAGGCATCGAAACGCAGGACCAACTGGACTTTCTCAGGGCGCACCAGTGCGAAGAAGGCCAAGGCTATTTTTTCAGCCGAGCGGTTGAGCCCGAAGCATTTGCCCGCATCCTGAGTGCCGGGACCATGGAAGCGGTGTTTAAAGGCTCCGTATCGCCGTTATGAACATGTCTCGCCGAGTAATTTCGCTGTTGTTGGGTGCAATGTCTCTGGTTGTGGCTGCGTTCCTGCTATTTTTTTACATCAAATCCAGTGCCGACAACACCAC
>NZ_JAMFRV010000194.1 GCF_026224925.1 Pseudomonas sp.
TGGCTGACCATGGCGCGGATGGTGCTGCTCCAGGACGAGATGCCGATGTGGTCTTGGGGCGACAGGCTGGTTTCCAGGTAGTGCGCAGCGGCAGAGCCAATGGCCTGTTTGATGCTCTCTTCGTTGCCCGGCTCGGTGGCTTCCACCACGATCACTTGGCGCACGTCATATTGCTGTTGCAGGCTTTTTTCCAGCTCTAGGTGCAGACCTTGGCGACGCATCACAGTGATTTTTACTACGCCTTCCTGTAATGCGCGGCGCAACGCGCGGCTGATAAAGGACTGGGACAAATCGAGTTGCGCAGAAATTTCTGACTGCTTGAGCCCTTCTTCGTAATAGAGGCTGGCAATCTTTGTTATCAGGCGCTGTTCTTCGATCTGGCTCATGAAGGCCTCAATAAATGACATCAATGCGTAACGTGCCGGCAAGGATACCAAACCGGCGGCGGGTCGTTACGACATGATCAGGCCGCCGTCGATGTTGATCGCCTGACCCGTCAAGTAAGCCGCGTCGTCGGACGCCAAAAAGGCTACCAGCCCGGCGACATCCGAAGGTTTGCCGGCGCGGCGCATGGGGATGTTCTTGACCCACTCCGCCATCAACTCGCCCTTGCCGTAGCGTTTTTCGTTGGTGCTGAGGATTTCACCCCACACCCGGTCGTTGTAGTCCCACATTTCGCTTTCGATGATACCGGGGCAGAAGGCGTTGACGGTGATGTTGTGTCGCGCCAGTTCCAGCGCCATGCTTTGGGTGATGCCGATCACGCCCATTTTGCTGGCGGCATAGTGCGGTGTGTAGATAAAACCCTGGCGGCCTTGGCCCGACGAGGTGTTGATCAAGCGTCCGCTGCCTTGCTTGACCATGTACTTGGCCGCTTCGCGACAACCGAGCCAGACGCCTGTGGTGTTGACCTGCAGAACCTTGTCGAAGTCTGCGCGAGGCATGCTGTCGAAGCGGTCAATGGTGATGATGCCGGCGTTTTGCACCGACACGTCTATGCTGCCAAACCGTTCGTGCGCCATCTTGTAAAGGTTCTGAATGTCGCCTTCGTCTGTGACGTCGACGGCCAGCGGCACGGCATTGACTGCGTATTCCGTGGCCAGTTGTTCGGCTACAAAGGTCACTCTTTGTGAGTCATTGGAGGCCAGCACAAGGTTGGCGCCTTCTTGGGCAAAGCGCTCCGCAATGCCCGCGCCAATGCCGCGACAGGCGCCAGTGATGATTACGGTTTTTCCGCTGAAACGTTGGGACATGAGACGGTGCTCCATTCAAATGGGCAGGCTGGCTTACCAGCAGACAAAACCACCATCGACCAGCAAGTCGACGCCGGTGCAGAAAGACGATGCACGACTCACCAGAAAAATCGCCGGTCCGACCATTTCTTCGACACTGGCCATGCGACCCATGGGCGTGGTTTGTTCGAAAATTTTCACCTGATCGGCGACTTCCGGACGTGAGTTCATCGGCGTCGCGGTGTAGCCGGGGCTGATGCAATTGACCCGCAGGCCTTTGTCCGCCCACTCCATCGCCAGGCTTTTGCTCAGGTGGATAACGCCGGCTTTGGAGGTGTTGTAGTGCGCCTGCAACAGCCCGCGATTGACGATGCTGCCGGACATCGAGGCGATGTTGACGATGGCGCCTTTGCCTCGCGGCAGCATGGCCGCGGCCTGCGCTTGGCAGCTGAGAAAAATCCCGGTCAGGTTGATGTCCAGGGTGGTTTGCCAGCGTTGCAGTTCGAGGTCTTCGGCGGCCTGCGCGTTGGCGATCCCGGCACAGTTGACCGCCACGCTCAGCTCGCCTAACTCAGCCTCGGTTCGGGCGACGGCAGCGTCGAGGGCGGCGCGGTCGGTGACGGTGCCGGCTAACGCCAAGCCACGGCGGCCCAAGGCTTGAATGCGTTCCACAGTGCTGTTAATTCCGGGGCTTGCTGGCAAGTCAAAGCACGCCACATCGGCCCCAGCTTCCGCCAAGCCGACAGCGATGGCCTGGCCGATGCCGCTGCCAGCGCCGGTGACAAAGGCGACTTGGCCTTCAAGACTAAAAAGATTCATGCGTGTCTCCATTCTTATTAATTAATACCTAACTCTGCGAATAACTGTGGGAGTGAATTCATTCGCGAATGCGATTTGTCAGTAATCACGATGTTGAATGTGCCGACGCCTTCCCGAATGAATTCGGTCCCACAGACGCTAAGCACGGGGTCAGGCATCACCCTCACGCCGTCGCCATTTCCATGACCGAAACCGGTGTGGCCTCGCCGCGATTCAGAATGCCCATCTGCCGGCCGCGACTCATGACCATCACCCGATGGGACAGCCCCAGCACTTCGTCAAGGTCGGAACTGACGACGATGACCGCCATGCCGGTGGCCGCCAGATCAGCAATCACCTCGTAAATCGCCGCCCGTGCACCGACGTCGATGCCACGAGTAGGCTCATCCAGAATGAACACCTTCGGATTGCGCGCGAGCCACTTGGCGATGATGACTTTTTGCTGATTACCACCCGACAGGTTGGAAATTCGTTGCTCCGGCGTGCCCTTGACGCCAAGTCGCGCCACGGCAATTTGTGCGAACTCGCGCAGCCGACTCGGGATCACCCAGCCGCGCTTGTCCAGCAGATCGGTGTTGCCATACACCAAGTTGTCTTCGATCCGATGCTCAACCACCACGCCCTGTTGTTTGCGGTCTTCCGGCACTAGCACCACGCCGGCCTGAATCGCATCCGAAGGCGAGCGCAAGCGGCGGATTTCACCGTCGAGCAGCATGTGTCCTTTGATGTCTTTCGCGGCACCGGCAATGGTCCGTACCAGCTCAGTCCTGCCGGCGCCGACTACCCCGGCAATGCCGAATACTTCACCTGCATGCACACTGAAGTCGATGCCGTGCAAGGCAAATTCACGGCAGCTCAAATCCTTGACCTGCAACATCACCCGCTCTTGCGGTGGTTGCAGGGTTGGAAAAATACGCTCCAGGCTACGGCCAACCATCTGCTCGACCAACTCACGCACAGGCACTTGAGCGCTGGCGTGCAAAGCAATTTGATGACCGTCGCGCAGCACCAAAATCCGGTCGGCGATCCGCGAAATCTCCTCCAGTCGATGGCTGATATAAATGAACGACACGCCTTCGGCCTTTAACCGTTCCACTTGCTGAAACAGCAGTTCGGTCTCTTCGCCACCCAATGCGGCAGTCGGTTCGTCGAGAATCAGCAGCCGCGCATTCAAGGTCAGCGCCTTGGCGATCTCCACCAATTGCTGTGCTGCAACGCTCAGTCCTTCGACCTTGCGCGACGCAGGTACCTTCAAGCCCAAGCGTTGCAACTGCTTCTGCGCCTGGGCTTCGATGTAGTCGCGATCCACCCGGCCATGACGCATCGGCAGGCGACCGACGAAAATGTTCTCGGCAATCGATAACTGTGGCAGCAGGCGAATCTCTTGATGGATCAGCCCGATGCCAACGCCCAGCGCCGCACCCGGCGAGGCGGGCGCATAGTCTTCGCCCAGCCAGGTCATGGTTCCCCCAGGCTCAGGTTGAACCACGCCGGCAATGATCGACGATAACGTCGACTTGCCCGCGCCGTTCTCACCGAGCAAGGCCAGCACCTCACCAGGGCGGATGTCGACGTTGATCTGCGCCAGCACCTGCACCGCGCCGTACGATTTGCCGATGTTGCGCAGACACAACACCGCAGCAGGCGGTATTTCCAGGCTGCGCGTCAGGCTGTTATCCAGAGCTGCTTGCATACCGACCTCGCGGAATCAGGGGTGTTGTTGCAGGAAAGGTGCGACGTTTTCCTTGGTGGTCAGTACGGCAGGAAGCAGTTGTTCCTTGGGCACCGGTTTGCCCGCTTTCAGGTCAATCGCCGAGGCGACGGCCATGCGGCCCATTTTCTGCGTTTGTTGGGTCATGGTCGCTTGCAGTACGCCGCTGGCCACGGCTTTCAGGCCGGCAACGTCACCGTCAAAACCAACCACCACCACTGATTGCGGCAGGTTGGCGACCTTTACAGCCTGTGCGGCGCCCAATGCCATGGCGTCGGCGCGACCGAAAAATACGGTGATGTTCGGGTCGCGTTGGAGCAAGTCCTGCGCCACGGCAAAGCCTTTATCCTGAGCCCACTCGGCAGGCTGTTCGGCCACCACTTTGAGTCCGGGGAATGCTTTCAAGCCTTCCTGGAAACCCTTGGCACGATCGTTCTCGGGCGTGGTGCCCAACTGGCCCTGCAGAATCGCGATTCGGCCCTTACCCTCGGTCACTTTGCCAACGTACTCGGCCAAGGTTTTTGCCCCAGCAACGCTGTCGCTGGCAATAAACGTATCGCCGGGCGCATCCGGCGCGTTGCGGTCGACGGCGATCACCGGAATGCCAGCTGCCTTCGCCGCTTTTACCGGAACCCCAGCGGCAGTCGCGCCGGCCGGGATGTAAATCAGCACGTCGATCTGGCGGGTGATCAAGTCTTCAATCTGGCTGACCTGCGTCGAGGAGTTGCCCTGGGCATCGACGGTGATGACCTTCACCCCGCGCGCCTTACCTTCGGCTTCTACCGACTGTTTGATCTGATTGAAAAAATCGGCCTGCAAGTTGGCCACGGCCAGGCCAATGGTCAAATCCTTGGCCCAGGTGGTACCGGCACTGACAAGGGTGGCGGCAGCCAAAGCAGTAGCAAGCAGCAGTTTTTTGGTCGTGAACATGGCGGTGACTCCTGATTTTATTGTTGGTGGGTGTCAGTAAGGTCAAGCGCAACGCGACAGCTTTAATGGGCAGTGTTGGAACGACGGCGCAGGGTGTCGATGGTCACGGCGAGGGCAATCACCACGCCGATCACTACTTGTTGGATAAACGGTGAAACGCCGAGCAAGTTGAGTCCGTTGCGCAGCACGCCAATGATCAGCACGCCGACCAATGTCCCGCCGATACTGCCAACGCCGCCGCTAAGACTGGCGCCGCCGATTACCACCGCAGCAATCGCATCCAGTTCCAAGGTCAGCCCGGCGCTAGGTTGCGAAGAATCAAGGCGGGCGGCCATGGTCACAGCAGCAATCCCGGCCAAGGCGCCGCTGATGGCGTACACCCACAGCGTAATGGCGCGCACTTTAATACCTGACAGCCGCGCCACTTCAGGGCTGCCGCCAATTGCATACAAGTTGCGGCCACCGGCACGAAAGCGCAGAAACACCCACGCCACCACCAGCAGAATCAGGAAAAGCCCAACGGTTGCCGACAGAAAGCCAAAGTGTCGGACCGTGGCCAGGCTGGTGAACCACTCGGGATAACCGACGATCTGCCGGCCTTCAGTGAGAATGTTCGCCAAACCACGGGCCACCGACATCATGGTCAGCGTGGCGATAAAGGCGGGGAGTTTTGCGTAGGAAATCAGCAGGCCAGACACCAGTCCTGCGAGCATCCCGGAGGCAATAGCGGCAGGAATTGCCAGACCTAGCGGCAAGCCCTGATCTTGATAGAGCCAGCCAAGCATCATCATCGAAAAGGCCAAAACCGAGCCCACCGACAGATCAATCCCGCCAATGACGATGACCGCAGTCATGCCGATGGCGAGGATGCCCAGCACCGTCACCTGATCAAGGATGTTCAAGCCGTTACGCAACGAAAAGAAGAATTCAGAACTGAAGGAGAAGACCAGCACCAGCAGGGCGAGTCCTATCAGCGGGCCGCCGATGTTGCTCGGCAGCAGTTTTAACAGCCGGGAGCGGCCGGAAGGTGGCTTGACAGCGGCCTGATGGACCGAGGCTTTGGCGTCCACGTTGTTCTCCTGACTTATTTTTGTTGGAGTTCAATTCAGGCTTGTGAATATTTATGCATGCCTGATTGTTAATTCAGATTCTAGTGCTGCCGAATCAAAGTCAAGTGCTTTAATTTTCTTCAAGCGTCTGTAGGGCGGTCCGAAAGACGGTTAAAACCTTCTGTTTAGAGCGCTTCGAGAGGTCCGAACGCCGTTGGTCCGAGGCCTTTTTAGCAGGATTTTGAGTTTTTTTGGATACGCGGTGGCTTGACGTCCTGAAGGATCGGCGTCTAAATAGAAATATATTGTCAGTGTTGAATAAATATTCAAATTACAGCATTGGACACTTTCACCCCGCGTGGTCAGCCTCAAAGGAGCCGCTGCATGAACGCTTTCCAGTACGACGCCCGTCAGATCAAAGAACAGGCACGCCTTATCCGGCGCAGTGTGATCACGCTTAACGCCGAGTCCCCGGCCGGTGGTCATACCGGCGCCGACCTCTCGGAAACCGATATCCTCGCCACCTTATATTTCCGCATCCTCAACGTCGGGCCCGAGCGTACTCAGGATCCGCAGCGCGATATCTACATTCAGAGCAAAGGTCACGGCGTCGGTGGTTTGTATTGCTGTCTGGCCCAAGCCGGCTACATTCCCACCGAGTGGCTCGCCACTTATCAGCACTTCAACTCGCATTTGCCCGGCCACCCGGTGCGGCAGAAAACCCCAGGTGTTGAACTCAACACTGGCGCGCTCGGGCATGGTTTGCCGGTGGCAGTCGGGCTGGCGCTGGCGGCGAAGATGTCCGGCAGCTCAAAGCGCATTTATGTGCTGACCGGCGATGGCGAGCTGGCGGAGGGCTCGAACTGGGAAGCGGCCATGGTCGCGGCTAAGTACGGCCTGGATAACCTGTTCGTGATCGTCGACAAGAACAAACTGCAGCTTGCCGGACTCACAGCAGACATCATGCCTCTGGACCCGCTGGACGTTAAATGGGCGGCGTTCGGGTTTGCTGTCAGTGAGTGCGATGGCAACGACGTGGCGCAGCTGATCGAGTCGCTGGAAACCATGCAGACCCACACAGGCGCGCCACAGGTGCTGATCGCCCACACCATCAAAGGCAAAGGCGTGTCGTTTATCGAGGCCAAACCCGAGTGGCACCACCGCGTGCCCAAGGGCGATGAAATCACGGCTGCATTGGAGGAGTTGAATCATGGCGAGTGAACATTTGGCGAGCGTCATGGTGGAAGCGTTTATCGCTGCCGTCGACGAAGGTCTTGATGTGGTGTCCGTCGTCAGCGATTCGACCTCCACCGCCAAGATAGGTCCATTCTCACAACGCTTTCCAGAGCGTTTGATCAACGTCGGGATTGCTGAGCAAGTGCTGGTTGGCGTCGCTGCAGGCTTGGCGCTGGGCGGCAAGATCGCAGCCACCTGCAACGCGGCACCGTTTCTCATCTCCCGCGCCAACGAGCAAATCAAAGTCGACGTTTGCTACAACCATGCCAACGTGAAAATGTTCGGCCTCAACGCCGGCACCAGCTACGGCCCGCTGGCGAGCACGCACCACAGCATCGACGACATCGCGGTGATGCGCGGCTTCGGCAATGTACAGATCTTCGCCCCATCCGACCCGCTGGAATGCCGGCAAATCGCCGACTACGCGCTGCGCTACCACGGCCCGGTGTACATCCGCCTCGATGGCAAACCGTTGCGTGAATTGCACGACCCCAGCTACCGCTTCGTCCCCGGTCAGGTCGACATCCTGCGCCAGGGCGCGGATGTGAGCATCGTGGCACTGGGCTCGGTGGTTCACGAAGCGGTAGACGCCGCCGCGTTATTGGCTGAACAGGGCATCGCCGCGCAGGTGATTAACCTGTCATCCATCAGGCCATTGCAGCGCGACGTTCTGCTCAGTGCGCTCAGCGGCACACGCGGCGTGATCACCGTCGAGGAACACAATATCAATGGCGGCGTAGGCAGTCTGGTGGCCGAAGTGCTTGCCGAAGCGGCGTTGGGTATTCCATTGATTCGACTCGGCATCGGTGACGGCGAATATGCCGCTGCCGGCGCGCGCGAACCCACCCGGGCCTTGCATTGCATCGACGCGGCAGGGATTGTGGCCGCGGCGATCCGGCTACAGTGAGCGCGGCTAAAGTGAGTCTGAGCATGGCTATTAATGAACAATCTCCGCTGATCTTGGCGATTGATGAAGGCACGAGCAACGCCAAGGCGGTGCTGGTCAACGAGCTAGGCCAAGTCATCGCCCGAGGCTCGCGAGCGCTGAGCATCAGCCATCCGCAAACCGGCTACTCGGAGCAAGACCCGCTACTTATTTGGAAAAATACCCTGGCCGCCATCGACGACTGCCTCGCGCAAATCGACCGCCCGATCAGCGCAATGGCCATCAGCAACCAGCGGGAATCGGCAGTCGCTTGGGACCGTGCAACGGGTACGCCGTTATCACCCGTGATCAGCTGGCAATGCCGGCGTTCATTGCCGCTGTGCAACCAACTGCATCAACAAGGCCATGCCGCCATCATCATGGCCAAGACCGGACTGGCGCTGGACCCGATGTTCTCCGCCGGCAAGTTTCGCTGGATTCTCGACCACCTCGAAAACGGTCACGCACGCGCCACTTCCGGTGAAATCTGCCTTGGCACCATCGACAGCTGGCTGCTGTGGAACCTCAGCGGCGGACGGGTGTTCGCCACCGACTACTCCAACGCAGCACGCACCCAACTGTTCAACCTGCACACCTGCGCCTGGGACGCCGAACTGCTGGAGCTGTTCGCCATTCCTGCCGCAGCCTTGGCGCCGATACAACCCAGCGCCGGCTTCTTCGCCGAAACCGCCGAATTTGGTCGACTAAAAGCCGGCGTGCCTGTGCTGTCCATGATCGGCGACTCCCACGCCGCGCTCTACGGCCAAGGCGGCTTTGCCCCCGGACTGGTCAAGGCCACACTTGGCACCGGCTCATCCCTGATGACCCCTATGACCGGCCCGATTGCATCCAGCTACGGCTTATCCACAACCCTGGCTTGGCACGATGGATCGGCCCCGACCTATGCCATGGAAGGCAACATCGTCCACACCGGCGCCGCCGTGCAATGGGCTTCGCGTTTGTTGGCCGCAGGGGAAACCCTTGATTCGCTGACTGAACAAGCTGCTTTGCTTCCGGATAATGGTGGCGTGTATTTCGTCCCGGCACTTTCTGGGTTGGGGGCTCCGCATTGGAAGGCTGAAGCTAGGGGGCTGATTTGTGGGCTGACCGAAGGAACTTCGGGTGCGCATATTTTAAGGGCGTCGTTGGAGTCGATTGGGTATAAGATTCGCGATGTGTTTGAAGCGATGGAA
>NZ_JAMFRV010000195.1 GCF_026224925.1 Pseudomonas sp.
GAACGCATGCCCCAGGCCGGAATAGGCATGGAACTGCACAGTGGCCGAACCTTGTTTCAGCAGATGTTCTGCCTGAACGGCCAGATCAATGGGCAACGTCGTATCGGCAGTGCCGTGGGCGATAAAAATCGGCGGAAGGTTAAGTGGCACGCCCGGCCTTACTTCGGCTCGTAACGCAGGCAGCATAGTGCCGCTTAGAATGGCAACGCCCCCAATCCCCTGGGGATGGTGCAACGCAACGTAGTAACTCATCATCGCGCCTTGGCTGAAACCGACCAGAAAAACTTTATTCGCCGAAACCCGATACTTTTTTATAGCTGCGACGACAAAGTCGGCAATCAACTTCTCACTGTTTTTCACCTGAGCAGAATCGCCGTCATATTCACCGTCGCGATTGGTCTTGTCGAACCACTCGAAACCTCCCTCGGCCAAGGCCTGCGGCGCGCGAACCGACAGGTACGTGTAAGCGGTCGGTAACGAGTTTCTCAACTCAAACAACACCTCTTCGTTGCCGCCATAACCATGGAGAAAAATGATGACGGGGCGACTATTGGAACCCAATTGGGTATGTTCCAAATAGACCAGCGGCAAATCATTTTGCACGGCACTCGCCCCCCATGCAGAGCACGTTTGCAGAAGAACAATAAACGCAAGCCACTTAACCATTAAGCAAAACCTCGGCGCACAGAAAGAGAAAAAACAAGGCTATGAAGCCTAGTCAGCATTGGGACTTGCAACTTCTCCTGCTTGAGCCCTACCGCTGGAGCTAACCTTGCGCTCATTACCAAACAGTTGTGGCATTAGGATTTTGCAGACCCTTCAGCGCCCTACCCCAACATCTGCCCCTCGGAATTCGCCCCCATAAGTTGCGAACAAGCCCATATCGGTCACGATCTGTAACTAAGATTTACTTTTCTCTTGGCAAAAACAAACCCGCTCAAGGTGGTCATGGGTTTAATGTATGCAGCCTACGCACGGAGGCGCGCATGAAATACATACTCACACTCCTAACTTTCGCCTTGCTAGGTGGTTGTTTTTCATACAGCGAACGCGGTACAGGGGAAGGCGGAAGGGAAATCGGTAGCAAGGGATACACAGTTCGATGTGATGCCTCGCCACCCAATCAGCCCGGCTGCTATTCACCGGGGCCATCAGAAGTCCTTAAATGTCAGGCTGGCTGGGCTACAGGCAAAGACTCGCGCATTAACACGGAAGGAAGATAGATATGAAGCTATGGATTGCAGGCTGTCTCGTTGCAGCAATTTCAGGTTGCGGCACCATCAAAACACTGACCGATGAGGACGGCGCTGCCGATAACTTGGCGAAGTGGAAGTCGGATTGCGGCTCCATCCCCCGCGTTTATAGCGGCGCAGCCTATCAGTTCTGCAATTTGAGCGGACCTGTTAGGTCAGGTTCGCACTGGGCTGCGCCGCCAATCCTCCTCGACATGGTGATATCCGGTATTGCCGACACAATTCTTATCCCGTACACCGGCTATCTGCAGTACCAGCAAGGCGATATTCAGGTTCGCCGAAAGCAGTACTGACTTCATTGGCGCAGAAATAATCGTCGCTGTTACTTGCCTGCCGGAATCCCGCCCCCTTTTATTTTGCATAAGAACATCCTGTTCGTTGTGATCGAATGCGATATCGCGCTGCCTGCCTAGCGCTCTTTGCCCAATAGTCCTGCCTGAAATCGTAACCGCGCTTTTCCCCCAGCAGATTCTGCGGGACGGGATGCTGCGTGGTAATCTTGCGCCCATTGCAAAAAGCCGCCAGGCCAAAGGGCTTCATCACGCCGATGAGTGTCCGCCAGAGCCTGCCTTTGCCTCACACTATTTAACGAATTCGCCTGAAACCCGATGAATAAAGCAATTTTAGATCTATCCGGCCACACCCCCATGATGCAGCAATACTGGAGGCTGAAAAATCAGCACCCGGACCAGTTGATGTTCTATCGCATGGGAGATTTCTACGAAATCTTCTACGAAGACGCGAAGAAAGCCTCGAAGCTGCTGGATATCACCCTGACAGCCCGTGGCCAGTCGGCCGGGCAGGCGATTCCCATGTGCGGGATTCCCTATCACGCCGCTGAAGGTTATCTGGCCAAGCTGGTAAAACTGGGCGAGTCCGTGGTGATCTGTGAGCAGATCGGCGATCCGGCCACCAGTAAAGGGCCGGTAGACCGCCAAGTCGTGCGCATCATTACTCCCGGTACGGTCAGTGATGAAGCGCTGCTCGATGAACGTCGCGACAACCTCATCGCCGCCGTATTGGGTGACGAGCGCTTGTTTGGCCTCGCGGTACTGGACATCACCAGTGGTAATTTCAGCGTTCTTGAAATCAAGGGCTGGGAGAACCTGCTGGCTGAGCTAGAGCGGGTCAATCCGGTTGAGTTGATGATTCCGGATGACTGGCCACAAGGCTTGCCGGCAGAGAAGCGTCGCGGCACGCGACGTCGTGCACCGTGGGATTTCGAGCGCGACTCGGCGTTAAAGGCCCTGTGCCAACAATTTTCCACCCAAGACCTTAAAGGCTTCGGCTGCGAAAACCTGACGCTGGCGATCGGCGCCGCCGGTTGCTTGCTCGGTTATGCCAAAGAAACCCAGCGCACGGCCCTGCCCCATTTACGCAGCCTGCGCCATGAGCGTCTGGACGATACCGTGGTGCTTGATGGCGCCACCCGCCGTAACCTGGAGCTGGACACCAACCTGGCCGGCGGCCGAGACAACACCCTGCAATCGGTTGTCGATCGCTGTCAGACCGCCATGGGCAGCCGCTTGCTGACCCGGTGGTTAAATCGTCCATTGCGTGATTTGGCCGTGTTGAAGGCTCGCCAAAGCTCGATCACCTGTTTGCTCGAACGTTATCGCTTTGAGCATCTACAGCCGCAATTGAAAGAAATTGGCGATATCGAACGGATCCTCGCTCGAATTGGCTTACGCAACGCCCGTCCTCGCGACTTAGCGCGTCTGCGTGATGCGCTGGCAGCCCTGCCCGAACTGCAACTGGCGATGGTTGAGCTAGAAGCGCCGCATATCCAGCAGTTGGCACAAACCACCAGCACTTACCCAGAGTTAGCGGACCTGTTGCAGCGCGCGGTGATCGATAACCCGCCTGCGGTGATCCGTGACGGTGGCGTGTTGAAAACCGGTTACGACGCAGAACTGGACGACTTGCAATCACTGAGCGAGAACGCCGGGCAGTTTTTGATTGATCTGGAGGCGCGGGAAAAAGCCCGGACCGGTCTGGCCAATCTGAAAGTTGGCTACAACCGTATACATGGCTACTTCATCGAGCTGCCCAGCAAGCAAGCCGAGCAAGCCCCTGCCGACTATATCCGCCGGCAAACACTCAAGGGTGCAGAGCGCTTCATTACGCCAGAACTGAAGGCCTTCGAAGACAAGGCCCTGTCGGCAAAAAGCCGTGCATTGGCGCGGGAGAAGATGCTTTACGAGGCGCTGCTCGAAGACCTCATCGGCCACTTGGCACCGTTGCAGGATACCGCTGCGGCGCTGGCTGAGCTGGATGTGCTGAACAATCTGGCCGAGCGCGCGCTTAATCTGGATTTGAACTGCCCACGTTTCGTCGACGAGCCGTGCATGCGCATCGAGCAAGGCCGGCACCCGGTGGTCGAGCAGGTTCTGACGACGCCATTTGTCGCCAATGACCTGGCGCTCGATGACAACACCCGAATGCTGGTCATCACCGGGCCAAACATGGGCGGTAAGTCGACTTACATGCGCCAGACCGCGCTGATTGTATTGTTAGCGCACATCGGCAGTTTCGTTCCCGCAGCCAGTTGCGAACTGTCACTGGTTGATCGCATTTTTACCCGCATCGGTTCCAGCGATGACCTCGCCGGCGGGCGCTCTACCTTCATGGTGGAAATGAGCGAAACAGCGAATATCCTGCACAACGCCACGGATCGCAGCCTGGTACTGATGGACGAAGTCGGGCGCGGCACCAGCACTTTCGATGGGCTTTCGTTGGCATGGGCTGCGGCAGAATGCCTCGCTCAATTGCGCGCCTACACGCTGTTCGCGACGCACTACTTTGAGCTGACAGTCCTGCCGGAAAGCGAGCCATTAGTCGCCAACGTGCACCTCAATGCTACAGAGCACAACGAGCGTATCGTGTTCCTGCATCGGGTATTGCCTGGTCCTGCCAGCCAGAGTTATGGCTTGGCAGTGGCGCAGTTGGCGGGGGTTCCCGCCAAGGTCATTACGCGGGCCAAGGAGCATCTACAGCGTCTGGAAACGACTAGCCTGCCTCACGAAACACCTCGAGCAGCCCCTGGCAAACCAGCGATTCCACAGCAAAGCGATATGTTCGCCAGCCTGCCCCACCCGGTACTGGAAGAGCTGTCGAAGACCAAAGTCGATGACCTGACTCCACGCCAGGCGCTAGAGTTGTTGTATGCCTTGCAAACACGGATCTAACGAAGATCGTTACAAGCTGTTAGAATCCCGCGCGGTTTGGGATGCTGCGGGTTTTAGTCTGACTGCGCAGATTGTCCGAGCCGCGTGAGAACGTTGCGAACCACAGCAGGTCAAGACGCAATGGCGTACCAACGTCTGCCTGCTGACTGCATAAGTTTCATACGGCCCGGGAGAATACCCCGACCTTGGCAACCCTGCTGACAGGGCTCTGCTACCGCCGCCTGAGGAGAGAACTAGAAATGACCTTCGTCGTCACCGACAACTGCATCAAGTGCAAGTACACCGACTGCGTAGAAGTGTGTCCGGTGGACTGCTTCTACGAAGGCCCGAATTTCCTGGTGATCCACCCGGATGAGTGCATTGATTGCGCGCTCTGCGAGCCTGAATGCCCTGCCGTCGCCATTTTCTCGGAAGATGAAGTACCCGAGGACATGAAGGAATTTATCCAGCTGAACGTAGAGTTGGCGGAAATCTGGCCGAATATCACTGAAAAGAAAGCGGGCTTACCAAACGCCGAAGAATTTGACGGCGTCAAAGGCAAGCTCAAAGATCTGGAGCGCTAAGCGTCCTGATTGCCAAAAAGGCCCATTGCGGGCCTTTTTTGTTTTTGCTTTATTGCAGGCAAAAAAAGGGGCGGTATGACCCGCCCACATTTTTTCCCTAGTCCCTTTTATCCCTTTCATCATCCTGATGAATCGCATCCTGCGATGTCCATGACTGTCATCCTTGACGGCCTGTGTCGATCCCTCAACACAGTTCTAATAATAGTGATTTAGCGGTGAAGAGCAACCCGCCAAATCTTTCAAAAAAATACACGAAGAAGTTTATTAGAATAAATAAACGTTAATAATCAAATAGTTAATGATTTTTCCACACACGATAACGTTAAATTTACAGACAAACTCCACGAAAGCTTACGACACACGTAAGCAAAGGCTTACAGCAAAAAGCAGCATTAAACGTTTAACCCTGCAGTATTAAAATCATCATTTAAATGACGAACTGGAAACATATCCAGTTATTATTTTTCCCATATAAAAACACCCCGAACAGGTCGAGGTGGTTTTACAAAGTGGGTCATTCAGTGCCTTGCACTGATGGGCTGATTGTCTGTTATTGGAACAGAGACTCGCTCGACAACCCGTTCTTCTCAAGGATCTCACGCAAGCGCTTGAGGCCCTCAACCTGAATCTGCCGGACTCTTTCCCGAGTCAAACCAATTTCCAGGCCAACGTCTTCCAGCGTACTGCTTTCGTGTCCCCGCAGACCGAAACGCCGCACCACTACTTCACGCTGCTTGTCGGTAAGCTCGGAAAGCCACTGATCGATGCTTTGCGACAGGTCATCGTCTTGCAGCAGCTCACAAGGGTCAGTCGGACGGTCATCGGTCAACGTATCGAGCAATGTCTTATCGGAATCAGGCCCGAGAGAAACATCCACCGAGGAAACCCGCTCGTTAAGCCCAAGCATTCGCTTGACCTCGCCAACAGGCTTTTCAAGCAAGTTGGCGATTTCTTCCGGAGAGGGTTCGTGGTCTAACTTCTGGGTCAGTTCGCGAGCGGCACGCAGGTACACATTGAGTTCTTTGACCACATGAATCGGCAACCTGATAGTACGGGTCTGATTCATGATCGCGCGCTCAATGGTCTGACGAATCCACCAGGTCGCGTAGGTTGAGAAACGGAAACCACGTTCCGGATCGAATTTTTCGACAGCTCGGATCAGCCCCAGATTGCCTTCCTCGATCAGATCGAGCAATGAAAGGCCACGATTGACGTAACGCCTGGCGATTTTAACCACCAGCCGCAGGTTACTTTCAATCATGCGTTTACGTCCCGCTGGATCACCGCTCTGCGACAAACGTGCAAAGTGGACTTCTTCTTCCGGCGAAAGCAGAGGAGAAAAACCTATTTCATTGAGGTATAGCTGGGTCGCATCAAGCGCTCGTGTGTAATCGATGTACTTGTGCTGTTTGAGCGTTGTGGAGTTCTTGGCCCGGGCGCGAACAGGAGGTGCCGCTTTTTTTTCCTCGTTCAGCGATAAGTCCAAAACGATGCCAGGCTCCATAAGGAGTACCTCATCATCGATGTCAAACTCCGGCGCTTCTTTATTGAGAGCCATTGTTGTAGTCCTTTGGTGAGTTCGACCTCAAGCTCTAGCGACGCCTTATTTTCCTTGGCAGCGCTTGAGCCTGTTCCCTCTACGCAAGAAACAGGCTGGTAACCGATCAACGACGTGGCAGGAATTCCAGGGGATCTACAGGCTTACCTTGGCGGCGAATCTCAAAATGCAGTTTCACCCGGTCGGTCCCAGTTGACCCCATCTCGGCAATTGTCTGTCCGGCCTTGACCTGCTGCCCCTCCCGAACCAACAGTCTACGGTTATGCCCGTATGCACTGACGTAGGTATCGCTGTGTTTGATGATCACAAGTTCGCCGTAGCCCCGTAAACCACTCCCGGCGTACACAACCGAACCATCAGACGCAGCCAAAACAGGCTGTCCCAAATCCCCAGCGATATCAATTCCTTTATTCAAACTACCGTTTGAAGAAAATTTACCGATCAAAATGCCACTAGATGGCCATGCCCAACCCGATGGCGAGCGGCCTCCAGCTTGTATCGGCGTAGTAGCAGAGGTGTCTTCCTTCGACGGCAAGATCACGGGAACGACGCCAACTGGCTTGGAAATAATCGTAGTTTTAAACGAACCTGACGCTGTGGAACCCGTCGTAGAGGTCACCACCGGTGGTCCTGATGGGGCGGCAGAAGATCCAGCGATGACCGGGCCTGAACTGGAGCGACCATCAAAACGGATGGTCTGTCCTGGATGAATGGTATACGGCGCCGGAATTTGGTTACGTTCAGCCAACGCTTTCCAGTCCCAGCCGTAACGGAATGCAATTGAAAACAGCGTGTCACTGCGGCGCACCACATACTGCCCAGTTGTTACTGCTTGTCGCTGAGGCACGGATTTATTGCGATCGACAACCGGGGCACCGCCAGGCGATCTGCTTGAGCAGCCGACCAGCAAGAAACCAAGGGCAAGGCCAATCACCAGACGCTGAAAGCTAGTTGAAGATAGTCGCTGCTGAATGACTGTGAGACTCACCCGCCACTCCTTTACTGGTGACTGAATTAAGCTGCCTATTGTGCCGTAATAACGGCTGGCAGCTACTACTAACTGATTGCAAAACCGTGCGTTACAGCACCAAACGAAGATAATGCATTAAGCCACACGTCACCTGTATGACAGGCGGCACTAGCCAGAATTCATTACGAGCCGAAACGAGCACTCATGCGAGCGGTCCGTTGAGCAATGGCACAAATCTTACCGAGCCCAGGACGTGCCGGGCAAAGCCGTTTTCTTCACGGACAATCAGCATCAATTGCTGGACCTCACCAGAACCAACTGGAATCACCAACCGGCCGCCAGGGGCGAGTTGGTCGAGCAACGCCTGCGGCACATCGGTAGCCACTGCGGTAACGATGATCCCGTTGTAAGGCGCCAGCGCGGGCCAACCTTCCCAACCGTCGCCCCAGCGAAAGACCACATTGCGCAGGTTAAGCTCAACCAGCCGTTCTTTTGCGCGGTCCTGTAGAACCTTAATACGCTCGACCGAGAACACACGTTCGACCAGCTGAGATAATACCGCCGTCTGGTAGCCAGAACCGGTACCAATCTCCAGCACTTTGTCCAACGGACCAGCAGCCAATAGCAGCTCGCTCATGCGCGCCACCATATAGGGCTGTGAGATCGTTTGGTTATGACCAATCGGCAACGCGGTGTCTTCGTACGCCCGGTGTGCCAACGCTTCATCGACAAACATGTGCCGGGGAGTGTTACGGATCACTTCCAACACTTGGGCGTTGGAAAGCCCCTCTTCGTAGAGCCGCTGGATCAAACGCTCACGGGTGCGCTGAGACGTCATCCCGATCCCGCGTCTTAATAGATTATCTTGCTCGCGCGACATCAACGCAGTCCCTCTAGCCAGCTGTTAAGGCTGGTGAAACCATCCTGATAAGTACGGTCCAGTTGTAACGGTGTAATGGATACATAACCTTGCATTACAGCGTGAAAATCAGTCCCCGCGCCTCCGTCTTCAGCGTCACCGGCGGCCGCAATCCAGTAACCGACGCGGCCACGCGGATCGACCACTTTGACAGGCGCAGCGGCGCGTGCGCGATGGCCCAGCCGGGTTAATTGAATTCCGCGAATGTGCTCAAGCGGGAGATTCGGAATATTGACGTTCAACACTGTGCGCGGAGGTAAATTGAGGTGTTCATGGGCTTCAACCAGCAACCGAGCGAAATGCGCCGCGGTCGGTAGATTGTCTACCTGACGCGATAACAATGAAAACGCAAATGAAGGACGATCAAGAAAACGCCCCTCTAGCGCTGCGGCCACGGTGCCGGAATACAACACGTCATCGCCCAGGTTGGCCCCGAGGTTGATTCCGGAAACGACCATGTCCGGCCGCTGGTCAAGAAGTCCGTTGAGGCCAAGGTGCACGCAGTCGGTGGGCGTTCCGTTCACGCTGATGAAGCCGTTCACCAGCGTGTGGGGGTGCAGCGGACGATCCAGCGTCAGCGAACTGCTTGCGCCGCTTTTGTCTTGGTCAGGGGCAATGACAACGCACTCGCCATAGCCTGCCAGCGCAGTATAAAGCGCAGCAAGACCGGGTGCACTTACCCCATCATCATTAGAGATCAGAATACGCATTAGCTGTCCGTTAGCCCCACCGAAACCAAGTCGACGAGCTCGCGCACCAGTACGGTGGCAAAGCATCCGGCCGGCAGGACGAATTCCAGTTGCAGAATGTCAGGCTCAGGATAATGCCACGTCAACCCACCAATGGGCAGTCGCAGGATGCGCCGCTCATGTTCCATGCCCGCTTTGATCAACCAATCGCGCAAGCTGGACTCGCCAGCCGCGACTGATTGCTCCAGCACAGCCGTGGCACCGCTTGCAGGAGAATCGCCTGCGCCCCACTGCGGACCGGTCGGGTGCAGATCAAGAATGGCCAAGCGTGGATCGCTGCACTCGGCTTCGCCTGCAGAAAAAAAACTGCGGCTGTCAGTAAACGCCAATAGATCGCCCACCTGCGCCCGCTGCCAACTGCCGTCGGCGACACGCGCCGCCAGCACTTTGTTGAACACATAACTACGGGCGGTCGAGAGCAGTCGGGAACGCACTGCGCGCTGTTCCGGCAAGGCCTGACGTGCCGCGTAGTCGCGCGCCTCACCCACATTACCGCCTTCCCAACCGAAGCGTTGGGCGCCGAAGTAATTCGGCACGCCGTGGCGGGCGATCAATTCGAGCCGGGCCTGCAACGTCGCTTGGTCGCCTTGCAGTTGGGTCAGCCGTAACGTAAAGCCATTGGCCGCGTGCGCACCGCGTTGCAATTTGCGTTTGTGGCGACCCATTTTCAGGATTTTCAGGGTGTCGTCCTGAGCCGCAGACATGTCCGGATCGGCTTTGCCGGGCAATTGCACGCTGAACCATTGTCGGGTCAACGCCTGACGATCCTTCAAACCGGCATAGCTCACGGTTCGCAATGGGACGCCAGCAGCACGCGCCAGACGGCGAGCGGCTTCTTCTGTGTTAAGGCCACGCTTTTCAACCCATAACC
>NZ_JAMFRV010000196.1 GCF_026224925.1 Pseudomonas sp.
ATCTTGCCGCTGGCGCCGAGTTTGATTTTGTCGCGTATACCCAAGCCGACCAAAGTGTTGTGCACGAACAGCAAGCCTTCGCGCAAGGGCACGCCGATGTGGTCGGTGAATTCGACCGGCGCCGCGCCGGTGCCGCCTTCGGTGCCATCAACCACGATGAAATCCGGGTAAATACCGGTTTCCAACATGGCTTTCGCAATGCCCATGAATTCCCATGGGTGGCCGAGACAGAACTTAAAGCCCACCGGTTTACCGCCCGACAATTCACGCAATTGTGCGATGAACTGCATCAACTCCAAAGGCGTGGAAAACGCGCTGTGGCGAGAGGGTGAGATGCAGTCTTCACCCATCATGATGCCGCGTGTTTCGGCGATTTCCTTGGTGACTTTGCCCTTGGGCAAAATGCCGCCGTGGCCGGGTTTAGCGCCTTGGCTCATCTTGATTTCAATCATCCGCACTTGCGGGTCCATCGCCTGCACTTTAAAACGCTCGGGATCGAAACGGCCGTCTGAAGTCCGGCAGCCGAAATAGCCACTGCCCAATTCCCACGTCAGATCGCCACCATTCTCACGGTGATACGGGCTGATGCTGCCTTCGCCCGTGTCGTGGGAAAAGTTACCGAGCTTAGCGCCTTGGTTCAGCGCGCGAATCGCGTTGGCGCTCAGCGAGCCGAAACTCATTGCCGAGATGTTGAACACCGACGCCGAATACGGCTGGGTGCATTGAGGGCCGCCAACGATCACTCGGAACGTAGTGGGATCGCTCAGTGGCGCCGGGCGCATGGAGTGGCTGATGAATTCGAAGCCGGTCTGGTAGACGTCGATCAATGTGCCAAACGGTTTTTCCGCCGATTCATTCTTGGCCCGGGAATACACCAACGAGCGCTGGGCACGGGAGAAGGGCAGGGCGTCGCTGTCGGACTCCAGCAGGTACTGGCGAATCTCCGGGCGAATATGCTCAACCAGATAGCGAATATTGCCTAGAACCGGGTAGTTGCGGCGCACCGCATGCGGGGTCTGAATCAAGTCGCCGATACCGATCAGGCTGAGCACACCGGCTACTAACGTGAAGGGCCAAAGCCATTCGTGGTGCCAGAACGGGATGCTGATCAGGGTGAATAACACGCAAAGGACAAAAAAGGCGTAACGGCTGAGTAAGGACAGGCTCATACGGAATCCTGGGGGGGCTAATGACGGTGAGTTTGAAAGCTGGCGCTGTTTCGCGCCTATCAATCGGTGGTCGCATACCCGCATTGCTGCGGACTGCAACCGTCCTTTGGTCAGGCACTTTGCGCCTGCAGAAAAATCGAAAACAGCTCGGATTGCGATTTGATGCCCAGCTTGCTGTACATGTGTTTCCTGTGCACCCGCACCGTTTCGACGGAGATCTCCAGTTTGCGGGCGATTTCCTTACTGGAACAACCGCTGAGCATCAGTCGGCCGACATCCAGCTCACGGGCAGTCAATTGTGCACCGCGGCTCTGTAGTACTGAGGTTTCCAGTTGGCTGCGCCAGTCATTGCCGCCTTGTGACGGTTGAGTCTGGACTTCGCTCTGTACCTCCAACGGCTCAAGCAGTTCGAACGGCATGCGCTGGCGAAGCAACGCCGCCACCCATGGCTGAATCAACGACAGCAGCGCAATTTGCTCAGTACTGAAGCGTTGGGTCGAACCCAGTGACAGGCACAGCGTACGGTCTGTATCGAGTTGGCAGTTGAACTGAATCTCGTCCGCCACCACGTTCAGACGAAAGTAGCGCTGATAATACTCGGTCAGCTCGAAGTGTTCCGGGGCGACTTCGGCCAGGCGGAACAGGCCGGTTTGCGAGTGTTCACGGCTGGCGATGTAGAACGGGTCCAGCAGGTACAGGCCCTTGAGGTAATCCTGGAACAATTGGTCGGGGGTGCCGTCTTCGGCGTGGGACTCGGCAAACACCAATGGCCGCTGGCGTGAGCTGAATTGCAAGGCGACCCAGCTATCGAAGCTCACGTACTGATCCAGCAGGCGCACCAATTGCGCCCAAAAATTCGGCTTGTCTAACGCTTCGATCAACTGCGCGACCGAGCGATGCCAGGCAATGTCCTGCAGTGCGATAGTCATACTCCTACCCCTATTGGGTTACCTCAGCTGCGTAATTCCCCGCACCCGTTGCTGGTGCGCATACTGCCCGCACAGCCGGCGACCATCCAGCACTTATTGAGCCGGGTCGGCTTCGACAACGAATAAGGAAAACCCATGAAGGTCGAACTTGCCCAACTGGCAGGCCAGGATAACGGCACCGCGTACAACCTGCAGCGCGCTTTGGCAGCGATTGTTGCGTGCGCCCGCGACACCCAGTTGATCGTATTTCCGGAAACCCACTTGATGGGTTTTCCGTCAGCAGAGACCGTGGCGGACGTGGCTGAACCGTTGGATGGCCCAACCGTGCAAGCGGTGCTGAGTGCGGCCAAGGCGCGTGATATTGCCGTGGTCATCGGCGTGGCCGAGAACGATAACGGCCAGTATTACAACACCACGCTGTTGATCACCCCGAACGGTATCGCCCTGCGCTATCGCAAAACTCACCTGTGGGCGTCGGACCGGGGTGTGTTCAGCCCGGGCGACCGTTTTGCCACCTGTGAGTGGAACGGTTTACGCGTAGGCCTGTTGATTTGCTACGACATTGAATTCCCGGAAACCGCCCGCGCCCTGGCGCAATTGGGTGCGGACTTGATCATCGTCACCAACGGCAACATGGACCCGTACGGCCCGACGCATCGTACCGCGATCATGGCCCGCGCCCAGGAAAACCAAGCGTTCGCGCTGATGGTTAACCGGGTTGGCGAAGGCGATGGCGGCTTGTTGTTCGCCGGCGGCAGCGCCTTGGTTGATCCGTTTGGCACGTTGCTGCACGAGGCCGGTCGCGAGGAATGCCAGTTCAGCGTTGAGCTGGACCTGACGCAACTGGCTGCCGCGCGCAGTGACTATCGCTACTTGAACGACTTGCGCCTGCGTTTACCGGGCGAAGTGATTGAGCACGCCGACGGTCGGCGTGAGTTGTTGATTCCTTAGCGCTTTAGTCCATAGCTCTTGTTCCATAAAGAATAACTAAACCGGCGAGGCTTTAGACGCTCGCCACGTACACCGATCGCCATAAGAAAAAATGCTTTTTGTTCTGCCGAACTTTTCTCTGCCATAAAACTAATAATCCCGGAGTAATCGCTCATGGCTCGTTTGCAACGCACCCTTTCACTAGGGTCGGTGGTGCTGTTTGGCATCGCTTATATGACACCGATTATCGTGCTCGGCACGTTCGGCATCCTCGCGCAATCCACCAACGGCATGGTGCCGGCCGCTTACTTGGCCGCACTGGTGGCGATGTTCTTTACCGCAATGAGTTACGGGCGTATGGCCGCAGCGTTCCCGGTGGCGGGGTCGGCATATAGCTACGTGCGCAAAGCCATCAGCCCGAAACTCGGGTTCATCGCCGGTTGGGCGGTGCTGCTTGATTACCTGTTCTTGCCCATGGCCATCTGGCTGATCGGCGCAGCGTATTTGGGGTCGGCGTTTCCATCGATCCCGCAGCCGGTCTGGGTCTTGGCGTTTATCGTCATCACCACCTTGATCAACATCGTCGGCCTGAAGCTGGCCAATACCGTCAACTCTGTGCTGATGCTGGTGCAGTTTCTGGTGCTGATCGCCTTTGTTGCGCTGGCGATTCACTACATCGGCGGTGACGCGAGCAAGCCTTTATGGACCCTGTCGCCGTTCTTCAGTGGCGATATGCAGATGCCGTTGATTATGAGCGGTGCCGCCATTGCCTGCTATTCGTTCCTCGGCTTTGATGCGGTCAGCACCTTGACCGAAGAAACCAAGGACCCGGTGCGCACCATTCCGCGGGCGATCATGTTGATCACCTTGATCGGTGGGGTGATCTTCGTCGGCGTGTCGTACTTCGTGCAGCTGGCGCATCCATCCGCTGTGTTTGAAAACGCTGATTCGGCGGCCTATGAAATTGCCAAGAACATCGGCGGCGACTTGTTCGTCTCGATCTTTCTGATTGGTTTGATCGTCGGTCAATTCGCCTCGGGACTGGCGGCACAAGCCAGCGGATCGCGCCTGCTGTATGCCATGGGCCGCGATGGCGTGTTGTCGAACTCGTTCTTCGGTCGTCTGAGCGAACGCTTCGGCACACCGGTCAATAGCATCCTGCTGTGCGGCGTCGTGGCCTTGCTGGCCCTGAAACTGGACGTCACCACCTCGACCTCGTTCATCAACTTCGGCGCGTTCCTGGCGTTCAGCCTGGTCAATCTGTCGGTGATCTTCCACTACTGGATCGGCGGTAAACAGCGCGGCTTGCGTGAGGTGGTGCTGTTCCTGGTGTTCCCGCTAATAGGCTTGGTCGCGGACCTGTGGCTGATGATCAGCCTCGACAAACTAGCGATCATCCTTGGCGTGAGCTGGTTGGCGGTGGGTCTTGTTTATCTGGCATGGTTGACCGGCGGCTTCCGTCGTCAACCGCCGGAAATGGACTTCCAAGAAAGCGCCTGACACGCAGTTTGGCCATAGATAGGAGATCGGGGTAGGAGCGAACTTGTTCGCGCAGGGGACGGCGCGGTATGTCTGATAAACCGCGTCGTCTGCTTCCCGAACAAGTTCGGTCCCACAGGGTTCTCTGCATAGTGCGGGAGTTGGGGTATTTCCCCGATTCTGTAGGAGCGAACTTGTTCGCGAAGGCCACGCCTAGGTCTGTCTGATGTACTGCGTTGCCTGCTTCCCGAACAAGTTCAGTCCACAGGGTCAATGAACCCCTTAGATCCTGTTACCTAACCGCACTCACGCCATTCAACGTCGAAAATGACGTGTCTTTCGCCGTCAGCAGAAAGTCCCGCATGTACGGCGCGTCGAGCATGTCGGCGCGAATGCCGGCGTACAGCGTTGCAAACAAGCCTTTCTCCCCCAGCCGCTTGGCCTTCACGTAACCCCGCGAGCTGTATTCGTGCAGCGCCCAATGGGGCATGCCGCACACGCCTCGGCCGCTGGCGACCAACTGCATCATCATTACCGTCAGCTCGGAAGTGCGCACTTGCGCCGGCTCGACGTCTGCCGGTTCGAGGAAGCGCGTAAAGATATCCAGACGGTCGCGCTCTACCGGATAGGTAATCAACGTTTCCTTGAGCAAATCTTCCGGGACTACGTACGGTTTATTGGCCAGCGGGTGTTGGTTAGCCACCGCGAGCATCGCTTCGTAGGTGAACAATGGCACGTACGTGATGCCCACCAGCTCCAGCGGGTCAGAGGTCACGACTAAGTCCAGATCGCCACGGGCCAACGCGGGCAGGGGGGCGAAGGCAAAGCCTGAGGCCAAGTCCAGTTCCACTTCGGGCCAGGCATCACGGAATTGATCGATGGTCGGCATCAACCACTGAAAGCAGCTGTGGCATTCGATGGCCATGTGCAGACGCCCGGCTGTACCACCCGCCAGTCGCGCGATGTCACGCTCGGCACTGCGCAATTGCGGCAGCATCAAATCGGCTAATTGCAAAAGGCGCAGCCCAGCGCTGGTGAAGCGCACGGGTTTGGTTTTGCGCGCGAACAGCGGCAGGCCTACGCGCTCTTCCAGCTCCTTGAACTGATGAGACAGGGCGGATTGCGTCAGGTGCAGGCGCTCGGCGGCTTCCACCAAGCTATCGGCCTCGCGCAAGGCCACCAGGGTTTTCAGATGTCGAATTTCCAGCACGGAAGGCTCCATGAATTAATTTTGTGATCAACGCGAATGTAATGAGTTTGTCTCATGTTGCTCTGGCTGTCGACAATAGCGCCATCTTTTATGGAGGACTTGTTATGGCCTTGGCACACACCCTTGGATTTCCGCGCATTGGCGCTGACCGTGAACTGAAAAAAGCATTAGAGGCTTACTGGAAGGGCGACCTCGACGCTGAGGGGCTGCGTCAAACCGGCCGCGAACTGCGTGCGGCGCATTGGCAATTACAGAAAGATGCCGGTATTGATTTACTGCCCGTGGGCGATTTTGCCTGGTACGACCAAGTGCTGACGCATTCACTGACGTTCGGAGTGGTCCCGCAACGCTTCGCCGCCACCACCGATGACAAGGGTTTGCCGACCCTCGACACGCTGTTCGCCATGGCCAGGGGCGCGACGGACAGTTGCTGCGGCAACCACCATCATGGCGAAGCGCAATACGCTCAGGAACTGACCAAGTGGTTCGATACTAACTACCACTATCTGGTGCCGGAATTTACCGAAGATCAGCGCTTTCGCTTGAGCTGGGAGCAGTTGTTCGAAGAGATCGACGAAGCCAAAGCCCTCGGTCACACCGTTAAACCTGTCTTGATTGGTCCACTGACCTACCTGTGGCTGGGTAAAGCCAAGGGCAACAGTTTCGACAAACTTGATCTGCTGGAGCGCTTGCTGCCGGTGTACGGCGAAATCCTCGGGCGTTTGGCTGCGCAGGGTGTGGAGTGGGTGCAGATTGACGAGCCCATTCTGACCCTGGATCTGCCCCAGGACTGGAAAAACGCCTTCGAGCGCGCTTATCACATCCTGCAGTTCTCGCCGCTGAAAAAGCTGGTGGCAACCTATTTTGGCGGACTCGAAGACAACTTGGGGCTGGCAGCATCACTGCCTGTTGATGGCTTGCACATTGATCTGGTGCGAGCGCCGGAACAGTTGTCCCGCGTGCTCAGCCGCGTGCCGCCCTACAAAGTCTTGTCGTTGGGCGTGGTCAACGGGCGCAATGTGTGGCGCTGCGATTTGGACAAGGCGTTGGAGCAGTTACAGGAAGCTCAATTACGTTTCGGCGATAACCTGTGGGTGGCCAGCTCGTGTTCGTTGCTGCACAGCCCGGTCAATCTCCAGCGCGAAGAGCAACTGGATGCCGAGCTGAAAAACTGGTTGGCGTTTGCGGTACAGAAGTGTGAAGAAATCGCTCTGCTCAGCGCTGCATTGAACCACCCACAGGACGCCACTGTGCAGGTAGCACTCGTTGAAAGTCGTGCGGTCCAGCTCAGCCGTCAACAGTCACCGCGCATTCACAAACCTGAAGTACAGGCGCGCTTGGCTGCCATCACGGCGGCTGACAGTCAGCGTCAATCGTCGTTTGTTGAGCGTATTGAGCGGCAACGGGCACGGCTGAACCTGCCGGCATTTCCGACCACCACCATCGGCTCGTTCCCACAGACCGCATCGATCCGTTTGGCACGGCAGCAGTTCAAGCGCGGTGCGCTGTCGATCAGCGATTACACCGATGTAATGCGCAGCGAAATTCGTCACGCGGTGCAGGTCCAAGAGCGCTTAGGACTCGACGTTCTGGTGCACGGCGAAGCAGAGCGCAATGACATGGTCGAGTACTTCGCCGAGCAACTGGACGGCTATGCCTTTAGCCAATTTGGTTGGGTGCAAAGTTACGGTTCGCGCTGTGTAAAGCCGGCGGTGATCTACGGCGACCTGAGCCGTCCGCACGCCATGACCGTTGAATGGACGCGCTATGCGCAAAGCCTCACCCACAAGGTCATGAAAGGCATGCTGACCGGCCCGGTGACCATGCTGATGTGGTCATTTCCGCGTGAAGATGTGTCACGCAAAGTCCAGGCTCAGCAGTTGGCATTGGCGATTCGCGATGAGGTGCTGGACCTGGAAAATGCCGGAATAAAGATTGTGCAAATCGACGAAGCCGCCTTCCGCGAAGGATTGCCGCTACGACGAGCCCAGTGGCAAGAATATCTGGAGTGGGCCGTCGAAGCTTTCCGCCTATGCGCGTCTGGCGTGCGCGATGAAACCCAGATCCACACCCATATGTGCTACAGCGAATTCAACGACGTGATCGATGCCATCGCCGCGATGGACGCCGATGTCATCACCATCGAAACCTCACGTTCGGACATGGAGCTGCTGCAAGCGTTTGAAGCTTTCGATTACCCGAACGACATTGGCCCCGGCGTCTACGACATCCACTCGCCACGCGTGCCGGACACGGCTGAGATGGTCAAGTTGATGACCAAGGCCGTGAGGCACATTCCGGCAGAGCGGCTATGGATTAATCCAGATTGCGGCCTGAAAACGCGGGGTTGGCCGGAGACAGAGGCGGCGCTGGTGAACATGGTCGCGGCGGCCCGGCAGTTGAGGCGCGAATTGGCTTGATCTGAAATACGGAGCACTTGTAGGAGCCAACTTGTTGGCGATGGGCTTTATGCAACATGCCTGGCAGACCGCCTCGCCAGGTTGGCTCCTACAGATTGAACTGCGCCCCAAATGTTGGACCGCGCCGATTCATTCGCGAAGAGGTCCGGTTGTTAATCAACCTACCACTCAGCCCTCTTCATCAAATTGTCACGTAACTGTGGCAGCGCATTTTTGAAAACCTCATCAAACTCCGCCGCTATTGGGGATTTGTGGCTTGGTGTGTGGAATGCGGGTGTTCATTTTTTGGTTCGCGCTGTTGTGCGGCCTGCCGACTTTTGCGGCGTCTCGGTGTGACGTAAACGTCCCCACTCAAATGGCTGACCTGCCACAGGTTCACTTGGCTTATCAAAGCATCGGGCGCGATTCTGATCCTGCGTTGGTGTTGGTCATGGGCCTCGGTGGACAGCTGATTCACTGGCCGGATGAGGTGGTGGTTGCGCTGTGTCAGCAAGGCTTCCGGGTGATTCGCTACGACAACCGGGATGCCGGTTTATCGACATGGGTCCAACCGCCCGCCAGTCCTAACCTGACCTTTGAAGTACTGCGCTACAAGATCGGTTTGCCGGTGTCGGCGCCTTATTCCCTGACTGACATGGCCAGCGATGCGATTGGTTTGATGGATGCACTGAACATTCGGCATTTCCATGTGCTGGGCGCGAGCATGGGCGGGATGATTGCTCAGCATATGGCCGACATGGTGCCCGATCGCGTTGAAAGCCTGACCTTGATCATGACCAGTTCAGGTGCACCAGGCCTGCCGATGCCGACCCCGGCGCTGCTGCAATTGCTGGCCCGCCGCAGCGCGCCGAATCGCGAAGTGGCTCTTGAGCAGCAAGCTGATTTGCTGGCGGCGTTGGGCAGCCCAGAAGTAGTGGATGACCGCAAAAAACTATTGCAGCAAGCGGCCGTTTCCTACGACCGGGCGTTCAACCCTGACGGGGTAAAGCGACAGATTCTGGCAATTCTCGCCGAACCCAGCCGGGTGCAATTGCTAGACCGTCTTCGTTTGCCAACCCTGGTGGTGCATGGCACGGCTGATCCGCTGTTGCCTGTGATGCACGGCATCCACGTTGCCGCGCATATCCACGGCAGCGAGTTGCGCTTGATTCCGGGCATGGCCCATCGGTTTCAGGAGGTATTCAAAGCGCCCTTGCTGGCGGCAGTTTTGCCGTACTTGAACGCTCATAAACACGATGTCTCGCATATCGCGCAGTTGTAGTTCAGACGAGTGGAGTGGTTCGAAGGTGTAAAGTGCGAGCTTTCCTACTGCCAACTGCGAGCGAGGGTTCCATGAGCACTGCCCTGAAAATCGATTTCGTTTCTGATGTTTCCTGCCCTTGGTGTGTGGTCGGCCTGCGGGCGCTAAACCAGGCGTTGGCGGACTTGGGCGACGAGGTCAAGGCCGAGATCCATTTCCAGCCGTTCGAGCTTAATCCGAAAATGCCCGCTGAAGGCCAAGATCTTAACGAACATATCTTCGAGAAATACGGTTCGACGCCTGAGCAATCGAAACAGAACCGCGAAATGATTCGTCAACGTGGCGCCGAGTTGGGCTTTACGTTTTCCCAAGGTGATCGCCGCATCTATAACACCTTTGACGCCCACCGACTGCTGCATTGGGCCGAGTTGGAAGGCAAGCAGCAAGCGCTTAAAGAAGCGTTGTTCGCTGCGTACTTCACCGATCACGCTGACCCTTCCAATCACGATGTGCTGGCTAACGTGGCTGAGCAGGTGGGTCTGGATCGTCAGCGGGCCGAATCAATTTTGGCGTCGGGTGAATACAGCGCCGAAGTCCGCGAAATCGAACAGCTGTGGGTTTCCCGAGGTGTCAGTTCCGTACCCACCATCGTCTTTAACGACCGTTATGCGGTGTCCGGCGGGCAGCCGGTAGAGGCGTTTGCCAACGCCATTCGTCAGATCATCAGCGAGTCGGTCGAGGCGCAATAACCTTGCTGCCGGGGCGCATGGGCTGATAATTTTGATCCCGTGTGGGAGCGAATTCATTCGCGAAAGCAACAGCGCGGCATGCCTGATACACCGCGTGGGGCCGCTTCCCGAATGAATTCGGTCCTACAGAATGTCGAAATCCCTGTAGGAGCCAATTCATTCGCGAACGAGCCCACGCGGTTCCATAGAAATAACGCGATCACTGAAAAACCACTTGCCTGACCCACCCGCTTTCGGTTATCAATTTGTACATGATTAGACATGTCCGATTTGATAAGAAACAACGCGTGGTCGATGAACTTGCCCGACGCATCGAAAGTGGCCAGTTGGGCGCCGGTAATCTGTTGCCGGGTGAACATCAAATGGCGGTCGAATTCGATGTCAGCCGAGGCACGCTGCGTGAAGCCCTGTCCGAACTCAAGCGGCGCAATTACATTGCGACCCAGTCTGGGGTAGGTTCTATCGTCACCTATGACGGTATCTCGCTGGATCAACGCAGCGGTTGGGCGCAGGCACTGGCCGATTCCGGCGCCGGTATCAGTACCGAGATCCTGCGTCTGGTGGCGGTTGATCGGCCGGATTTGGACGTGCGTTTCGGCACCACCCATTTCATCGCCATCGACCGTCGCCGCCGTGCAGCCGACGGCAACATGGTTTCGCTTGAGCGCGCGCTGATCCCCGCCCGTGACGGCTTGGAAAACTTGCCGACAACCGGTCTGATCGACGAGTCCCTGACCATTACCTTGGCCGCCCATGGCTATGTAGGTGATCGCGGTGATCAATGGATCGGCGCAGAACCGCTGGCCGCTTCCGACGCCTTACTGTTGTTGCGTGAGCCCGGCAGCGTGTTTCTCAAAGCCTTGCGCACCACCTACGACCGCCAGGAGCGGTTCATGGAGCACGTTGAAAGCTTGCTCGACCCGGTGCATTTCCGTCTGCACCTGGCGTTCGGGAGTCAGTCATGAACCGCGAAGATCGCGCACTGGGCGCGTTTTATGGGTTGGCCTTGGGCGACGCGTTGGGCATGCCGACGCAGTCCCTTAGCCGCGAACACATTAAAATGCGCTTTGGCGCAGTGACGAGCCTGCTTGATGCCGGCCCCGATCAACCCATCGCACCGAACATGCTCGCCGGCTCGATTACCGACGACACCGAACAAGCGGTGTTGGTCGCTGAACTGCTGATCGAAAGTGGCGGACACATCAACCCTTCGGACTTGGCCCAACGCCTGATCGATTGGGAAGCGGTGATGCAGGTTAAAGGCTCGCAAGACTTACTCGGCCCATCGACCAAACGCGCCATCGAAATGATTCTCGCCGGTCACAGTCCCGAAGAAGCGGGCCGTTTCGGCACCACCAACGGCGCAGCGATGCGGATTACACCCGTAGGCATTGCCGCCGATATCGCCAATCCGCAACGGTTCATCGAGTCAGTGGTTCAAGCCTGCCAAGTCACCCACAACACCACGCTGGGGATTTCCAGCGCGGCGGCGGTGGCGGGCGTGGTTTCTGCAGGCATTAACGGCGCCACCCTGACCGATGCCCTGGCCTCTGGCGTGATGGCCGCGCACATGGGCGAAGGTTACGGGCATTGGGTCGCGGGCGGTCGGATAGCTGCGCGTATCCAATGGGCACAGACCTTGTGTGTTGACTGCGACAACACTCAATTACCAGCACTGCTGTACGAGGTGGTCGGTACCTCGGTGGCTTCGCAAGAATCGGTGGTCGCTTCATTTACCCTCGCGTATCAGGTGGCTGCGGGCCGATTGTCGGCCATCGATGCGCTGTGCATGGCGGCGAGTCTGGGCGGCGACACCGACACCATCGCGGCGATATTGGGCGCCATGCTAGGTGCTTGCATGGGCTTGGACGCTTGGCCGGTAGATATGATCAACCAGGTAAAAACCGTCAACCAACTCGAACTGGCGTCGCTGGTCGAGGGATTGCTGGCGTTGCGCGCTACCTAAAACGCTGTGGTAGAGAACGCTGTTGTCGCGCCGGGAAACCCACTGGCGGCACGAGGCGTCAGGCTGTCTGGATAACGCTGCAAGACACGGATGTCGATTGGATTCCGTACTGCCCACAACCAAAACAATTGGCACATCAGGAGCCTTAATATGACTTCATCCAACGTCACTCAAGGCGCGGGACAGCTGGAAACTCGCGGCATCGAACCGGTGCCGGAAAACGAATGCAACGGCCATCCGCTGCAATTGTTCTGGGTCTGGTTCGCCGCCAACATTAGTATTCTCGGCTTGCCGCTGGGGGCGACGCTGGTCGCGTTCCGTGGCCTGTCGATATGGCAGGCGATCATCGTCGCCATCCTCGGTGCCGGTGGGTCGTTCGCCGTGGTCGGGATCATCTCGATTGCCGGCCGTCGCGGCCGGGCGCCAAGCCTGACCTTATCCCGCGCGATATTCGGTGTGCGCGGCAACATCGGGCCGACCATTGTGTCGCTGATGTCACGTCTGGGCTGGGAAACAGTCAACTCAACCACCGCTGCCTTTGTGTTGCTGTCGTTGTGCGCGATCCTGTTTAACACGCCCGTCGAAGCCAAAAGTGCGCCGGGACTTACACTGTTGTTCATCGGTATTTTCGTGCTGCTGACCTTGTGTGTTTCAGGCCTGGGCCATGCCACGTTGCTGGTGATTCAGAAGACGGCGACTTATGTGTTTGGCG
The DNA here is from genome assembly GCF_026224925.1 of Pseudomonas sp. Taxonomy (GTDB): domain Bacteria; phylum Pseudomonadota; class Gammaproteobacteria; order Pseudomonadales; family Pseudomonadaceae; genus Aquipseudomonas. Next base: position 12,805 of record NZ_JAMFRV010000196.1, read on the forward strand.
CGCTGAACATAGTGGTGGGCGGTTTCCTGATTGCCAACATCGATTGGACAGCGGTGTTTAACGCCACGCCAGCCCCGATCAGCGCCATGATTATTGGTGTCGGCACCATGGCTGCCGGTACCGGGATCGGTTGGGCCAACGCCGGGGCGGATATGTCGCGCTATCAACACGCGGGTGTACGCGCCGGTAAGTTAGTGGCGTCAGCGGCATTCGGTGCCGGGATTCCGCTGGTGCTGTTGATCACCCTCGGCGGACTGCTGTCGGTGGGCAACGATCATTTGGCGTCTGCGACTGATCCGATCATTGCGATTCGTCAGTTGCTGCCGACTTGGATGGCGGTGCCGTATTTGCTTACCGCGTTTGGTGGCTTGCTGTTATCGAACAACTTGTCGGTGTATTCGGCGGGCCTGACCACGTTGACCCTTGGCTTAAAGATCAAGCGCGTACACGCGGTGATCGTCGACATCGTTGCGATCTTCGTCGGGTCAATCTACTTCATGCTGATCGCTGACAGTTTCTACGGCCCATTCATCACGTTTATCTCGCTGTTGGCAGTGCCGATCACCGCGTGGGTCGGGATCTTTGTGGTGGACCTGATGCACCGTCATTACTATTCGCCGAGCGACTTGATGAACGTCACGTCGAGCAGCGCCTACTGGTACAAAGGCGGCGTCGAGTGGCGTGCGCTGGGTGCCTGGGCCGTAGCCATCGTGCTCGGCTTCAGCTTTACCACCATCGCAACGACGGTAGACAACGTGTTGTTTGCTGGCCCGCTGTCCGACTCTTGGCTAGGCCACAACGGCTTGGGCTGGATCGTCACCTTCATCGTCGCAGGCGGTATTTATGCCGTGCTGGGCGGCGCACGTGATCGCCGAATGGCCCTGAATGAGATGTCCCATGTCAGCTAGATTGCTTCACACCGGCCAGGTCGTCGTCGATCTGGTCATGGCCCTGGATAACCTGCCGTGCTCCGGTGGTGACGTGTTGGCGAGTTCGGCGCGTTTCGAGGCCGGTGGCGGTTTCAATGTGATGGCCGCAGCTCGTCGTAATGGGATGCCGGTGGTGTATTTAGGGCGGCATGGCCGCGGCCAGTTCGGTGAATTGGCCCGTCAGGCGATGGCGGTAGAAGGCATCGAAATTGCCGTACCGATGACCAATGAGCAGGACACCGGTTTGTCGGTGGCGCTGATCGAACCCTCGGCTGAGCGCTCATTTATCTCTTATGTCGGCGCGGAAGGGGGGCTTTCGGTTGAGGACCTCGCCAGTGTTGAGGTGCAAGCAGGGGATTACGTGTATATCAGCGGCTACAGCTTGCTGCACGCGGGTAAGGTTCAGTGTTTGCTGAATTGGCTTCATGGGCTTGGCGATTCGGTGACTGTGGTATTCGATCCGGGTCCGTTGGTGAATTCGCCGACAGCGCCGGAGGTGGCGAGGTTGCTGCCCAGGGTTAATCTATGGACCAGCAACCGTGAAGAGGCGTTGCGTTTCACTGGGGTTGATGACACCGGCGATGCGTTGC
>NZ_JAMFRV010000197.1 GCF_026224925.1 Pseudomonas sp.
GGTCAGACGGCCGATCAGCGACAGTAATGCCGCGCCTTCGGTCAAGTTGAACGGCGTTCCCAGCCCTAAATCATTCGAACGGATGTACAGCGTCAGAGAAATCTCACGGGTTTCTTGATTTGGGTGGAACTGATACAGCAGGTGGCACGGCGGCAAAGCCATTTCATCCAACTGTGCGCAGTTCCAGCCATGAAACAAAATCCGTCGGCTGCCCGGGTCTTTCATGATGGTGTCGACACACTGACGAATCTGGTCGATGGCCTTGTACAGCACCACATACGCCTGGCCGTCTTCTTCAGACTGGGCAATCTGCTGATAACCTTGGCTGATCGCCAGTTCGATGGCCCTGACATTGCCGGTGTCGATACGCTTGTACGCCGGCCACTTGCGCCATTGCACACCGTAGATCTCACCCAGGTCGTCGTCACCCTTGCGGAACGGGTTATCCAGCCATTGCGCGTTTTCGTTGGCGTTCTGATCCCAGACTTTGCAGCCCAGCTCACGAAACTCCGCCGCATTGCTCACGCCCCGCAGGAAGCCAACCATTTCGCCAATCGCCGACTTGAAAGCCATACGCCGCGTGGTGATCGCCGGAAAACCTTCTTTCAGGTCATAGCGCAACATCGCACCGGGAAAACTGATGGTTTTAACCCCGGTACGGTTGGCTTGCAGCGTCCCGTTTTTAATCACATGGGCGACTAGATCGAGATATTGTTTCATAAATTACCTGCATCGATGAACGCGCCGGGCCAAAACGCCCGGCGTTTCAGTGTTAAACCGCTGCGCTTTTGACAGCGGATGCGCGGTGATACGCCAACCAAATCAGTACCAGACCGCCAATGATCATTGGCAGGCTCAGTATTTGACCCATGGTGACCCAGCCCCACGCCAGATAACCCAACTGTGCATCCGGCACGCGGACGAATTCGACGACAAAACGGAAAATCCCGTAAAACAGCGCGAACATCCCGGAAACAGCCATGGTCGGACGGGGTTTGCGTGAGAACAGCCAGAGGATGGCGAACAGCGCGACGCCTTCCAGTGCAAATTGATACAGCTGCGACGGATGACGCGGCAGTTGAGACGGATCGCTGAACGCCGGGAAGATCATGGCCCACGGCAGATCGGTCGGTTTGCCCCACAGCTCGGCATTGATGAAGTTACCGATGCGCCCGGCGCCCAAGCCAATCGGCACCATCGGCGCGACGAAGTCCATGAGCTGGAAGAACGTCTTGCCATTGCGTTTGCCGAACCACCAAGCCGCGATCATTACGCCAATAAAGCCGCCGTGGAACGCCATGCCGCCTTTCCAGACTTCAAAAATCAACAGTGGGTTGGCAATGTAGGCGCTCAGGTCGTAGAACAGGACATAGCCCAATCGCCCGCCGACGATCACGCCCATGGCCAGCCAAAAGATCAGGTCGGAGAGCTTTTCCTTAGTCCAGGTGGGATCGAAGCGGTTCATGCGGCGCGAAGCGAGTAACCATGCACCACCGATTCCGATCAGGTACATCAAACCGTACCAATGGATTTTCAGCGGGCCGATGGCCAACGCAACCGGATCAATCTGCGGGTAAGGCAGCATTGCGACTCCTCAATTAAAACGCTCTAGTCACTAGAGCTACTGAACCAGAAAGCTTATACCAACGCACATCAGCAGCGCGGCGAACAATCGTTTCAACAAGCGTGGCGACAGTTTATGCGCCAACCGCGCGCCAAAGCGCGCAAAAACCATACTGGTCAGGGCAATCCCCAGCAGCGCTGGTAGGTAGATGAAACCCAGACTGTGGACCGGCAACAGGGGATCATGCCAGCCCAGAATCATGAAACTTAATGCGCTGGCCAGAGCGATGGGCAACCCACATGCAGAAGAGGTCGCCACCGCTTGCTGCATCGGCACGCTGCGCCAGAGCAGAAACGGAACGGTCAACGAGCCGCCACCAATCCCGAAAATAGCCGACGCCCAGCCAAGAAAAGCTCCGGCCAGGGTCAGGCCAGCTTTACCCGGCACGCCACGGCTGGCCTTGGGTTTGAACTCGGCCAACAGCTGCAGGGATACCAGGATAGCGAACACACCGATGATTTTTTGCAGGTGAGGACCGGCTATAGCCCTAGCGGTCAACGCACCGAAACCGGCGCCGATGAGAATGCCCACAGTCATCCAGAGAAAGATGGTCCAGCGCACCGCACCGAGGCGGTGGTGTTCACGCACTGCGTTGATCGAGGTAAAAATAATAGTGGCCAGAGAGGTGCCGACGGCCAGGTGGGTCAATATCGTCGGATCGAAACCTTGCGCGGTGAAGCTGTAGACCAGCACCGGCACGATGATGATTCCGCCGCCCACGCCAAACAACCCTGCGAGCACGCCCGCAAAGGCGCCCAGCACCAAATAAAGCAAAAATTCCATCGATGCCCCCAAAATCAATCCGGCATGGTAACGGAAGCACGGCCCTCAGCTCCACCGGCGTGCGATGGAAGTGTGCTTGAACTGAGGTAGAGTAGGGAAAAAGGAGTCCCGCATGTGCTTGATTGTCTTCGCTTGGCGCCCCACCCATCGCCAGCCCCTGATCGTCGCCGCTAATCGCGATGAGTTTTATGCGCGCCCGACCTCGCCGCTGGCCGAGTGGTTGGACGCACCGGGGGTGTATGCGGGGCGTGACCTAGAAGCCGGCGGTACGTGGCTGGGCATCGGCAATCAAGGGCGATTTGCGGCGCTGACCAATATTCGCGACCCTAATCAGCCGCTGGGACGTCGCTCTCGTGGTGAGCTGGTCGCACGATTTCTGACTGACGAACAGCCGGTTGAGGACTATCTGGCAGAAGTCGCGGGGCGCGCCGGGGAATACGGCGGCTTCAACTTATTGCTGGGGACAGCCGATTCGCTTTACTACCTGAATGCCGTCGATCCGCAGCCGCAGCGACTGGAGGCTGGTATTTACGGGCTGTCGAACGCGGGATTGGATACGCCGTGGCCAAAGCTGTTGAAGGCCAAGGCGGCACTGACTGCGCAATTGGATGACCCGCAACCATCGGCATTGTTGCGGTTACTGCGCGATCCAGAGAAAGCGCCCGTAGCTGAGCTGCCCGCTACCGGCGTCGGCCTGGCGACCGAGACTCTGTTGTCGAGCATCTTCATCGCCAGCCCCACCTACGGCACCCGCGCCAGCAGCGCATTGATCGTTAACGCCGATGGTAGCCGGCATTTCGTTGAACACAGTTTTGGGCCGTATGGTGGGCAGTTGGGGGAAATTGAGCTGGATGTCTAACGTGGGCAGCCAAACTGTGGGAGCGAATTCATTCGCGAATGAAGCGGCGCGGTATATCAGACAGACCGCGGTGCCCGCTTCCCGAATGAATTCGGTCCCACAGGGTTAGAAGTGAGCTCTAACCCTAATCAATGCCCTTTAACCGACGCGGGGTTGATCATCCGTGCCAGACCGAGGTTACGCAGCGCCAGTAGCAACGAGCTGCGGATGACTTGCGGGTTGTCGTTGGTCATCAATTGCGCAAGCAGTTCCTTGGCTTTACTCAGGTTGATCTGGCGCAGCATCCATTTCACTTTTGGCAAGTTGGTGGCGTTCATCGACAGGCTGTCGTAACCCATCGCCATCAGCAACACAGCAGCCGCAGGGTCGCCAGCCATTTCACCGCAAATGCTCACCGGTTTGCCTTCCAGATGCGCATCATTCACCACATGCTGCAACGCCATGAGCACTGCAGGGTGCAGGTAGTCATACAGATCGGCCACGCGTGGGTTGTTACGGTCAACCGCCAGCAAATACTGGGTCAAGTCATTGGAGCCGACCGACAGGAAGTCCACCTGGCGCGCCAATTCACGCGTTTGGTACACCGCTGCCGGAACTTCGACCATCACCCCAATAGGCGGCATCGGCACGTCGAAACCTTCGTCACGCACTTCGCCCCACGCCCGGTGAATCAAGTGCAACGCTTCTTCAACTTCGTGGGTGCTGGAGATCATCGGCAGCAGGATCCGCAGGTTGTTCAAGCCTTCACTGGCCTTGAGCATGGCGCGGGTCTGCACCAGGAAGATTTCCGGGTGATCAAGGGTGACGCGAATCCCGCGCCATCCCAAGAACGGGTTGTCTTCCTTGATCGGGAAGTACGACAGCGACTTATCGCCGCCGATGTCCAGGCTGCGCATGGTCACGGGCAACGGATGGAAGGCCGCCAGTTGCTCGCGGTAAATCGCCAGTTGTTCTTTTTCGCTCGGGAAACGCTGGTTAATCATGAACGGCACTTCAGTGCGGTACAGACCCACCCCTTCGGCGCCACGCTGTTGCGCACGGGCCACGTCTGCCAGCAAGCCAGTGTTGACCCACAACGGCATGCGATGCCCGTCCAGCGTCACGCACGGCAATTCACGTAAGGAGTCCAGGCCTTGGGACAGCTGCCGCTCTTCTTCGACCACTTCCGCGTACTGCTTGCGCAAGATATCGCTAGGGTTGGTGTAGACCTCGCCATGGTAGCCATCGACGATCAGCTGAATGCCGTCGACCTTGGAATACGGCAGGTCGACCACGCCCATGACCGTGGGAATACCCATGGCCCGCGCCAAAATCGCGACGTGGGAGTTGCCGGAGCCGAGTACCGAGATCAGGCCAACCAGCTTACCTTCAGGCACTTCGCCCAGCATCGCCGGCGACAGTTCTTCACTGACCAAAATAGTGTTGTCGGGATACACCAACGTTTGCTGACGTGCTTCTTGCAGATAGGCCAACAGACGGCGACCCAAATCCTTGACGTCGGAAGCGCGCTCACGCAGGTAAGCGTCGTCCATCAATTCGAAACGTTTGACGTGCTCGTTGACCACCGAACGCAGCGCACCTTGTGCCCACTGGCCGGTTTTGATCACGTCGGTCACTTCGCTGCCCAGCGAAGCGTCGTCCAGCATCATCAAGTACACGTCGAACAGCGCACGTTCTTCAGGGCGCAGTTGCGTGGCGAGCTTGGCGGACAGCGAGCGCATGTCGCCACGCACGCCTTCCAGAGCGTTCTGGAACAGTGCCAGCTCAGCCTTGATGTCGCTAACGGATTTGTCGGGCACCACTTCCAGATCGGCTGGCGGCAACATGACCACCGCCGTACCGACAGCCGCGCCTGGCGAACCCGGCACACCGGTGAACTTGGCCTCTTGAATACCCTTGCCCTGACGGCCCAAGCCACGAATCGAGCCCGTGGCTTCAGCGTGGGCGATAACCCCCGCCAACTGGGCGCTCATGGTCACCAAAAAGGCTTCTTCGCCCTCGTCGAACTGGCGACGCTCTTTTTGTTGAATGACCAACACCCCGACCACGCGACGGTGGTGGATGATTGGCGCACCCAAGAACGACGCATAGCGCTCTTCGCCGGTTTCGGCAAAGTAACGATAACGCGGGTGGTCAGCAGCGTTTTCGAGGTTCAGCGGCTCTTCGCGGGTACCCACGAGGCCGACCAAACCTTCGTTCGGCGCCATGCTGACTTTGCCGATGGACCGTTTGTTCAGGCCCTCGGTAGCCATCAGCACAAAACGGTTGGATTCTGGGTCGAGCAAATAGACCGAGCAGACCTGGCTGCCCATGGCCTCTTTGACGCGTAACACAATAATCCCCAACGCCGCCTTGAGATCCTTGGCGGAGTTAACTTCCTGGACGATCTTGCGCAGCGTATTGAGCATGGCTCGGGGTCGAACTCCGTAGTCAGTCGCGCGCCAACAGGCGCGGTGCAAGCTCTTTAAGGGCGCGTCTGTAAACCTCGCGCTTGAATGTCACCACCTGGCCCAACGGATACCAATAACTGACCCAACGCCAGCCATCGAACTCCGGTTTACCGGTCAAATCCATCCGCACCCGCTGCTCATTGGAGACCAGGCGCAGGAGAAACCACTTTTGTTTTTGGCCGATGCACAGCGGTTGGCTGTGTGTCCTGACCAAACGTTGCGGCAAACGATAACGCAACCAGCCCCGGGTGCAGGCGAGAATTTCAACATCTTGCCTTTCCAGCCCAACTTCTTCATTCAATTCGCGATACAAAGCGTCTTCCGGCGTCTCCAGCGGGTTGATTCCACCCTGAGGAAACTGCCAGGCATCTTGATTGATTCGCCGAGCCCATAAGACCTGACCAACATCATTTGTCAGAATAATCCCGACATTAGGGCGGAAACCATCGGGGTCGATCACGGCAACAACCTCGTAAACGCATGTCACCGCATTGTTCCACAAAGCTAATGAAAGCAGCAACGAGGCTGCGCAGCTTATGTGAAGTCTTGTGAAAAGCTCGTATTCTGACGGCCTTTTCCGTGGCAATTCAGTGAGTAACTCCATGCGCCTGGCTTTATTCGACCTCGACAACACACTTTTGGGTGGCGACAGCGACCACGCCTGGGGTGATTACCTGTGCGAACGGGGCATTCTCGACGCTATTGCCTACAAGGCGCGCAACGACGCGTTTTACCAGGATTACCTGGCTGGCACCCTAAACCTGACTGACTACCTGAACTTCAGCCTGGAGATTCTCGGCCGCACTGAAATGGCTCAACTGGACGAATGGCACCGCGAATTCATGCGCGACTGCATCGAACCGATCATTTTGCCCAAGGCCGAAACGCTGCTGGCGAAGCACCGTGACGCGGGCGATAAATTGCTGGTGATCACTGCCACCAACCGCTTTGTCACCGCACCAATCGTCGCCCGGTTCGGGGTCGACACACTGCTGGCCACCGAATGCGAAATCGTTGATGGTCGCTACAGCGGGCGCACTACCGATGTCCCGTGCTTCAAAGAAGGCAAGGTAACGCGATTGAACCGTTGGCTGGAAGAGACGGGGTTTAACCTCGATGACAGCTATTTCTACAGCGACTCAATGAACGACCTGCCGTTACTGGAGCAAGTCGCCAACCCGGTAGCGGTCGACCCAGACCCAAAACTGCGCGCCGAAGCAGAACTGCGTGGCTGGCCGGTGATTACCCTTAGGAGTTAAGTCGTTTCGAATGACTCCTTCGCGAACAAGTTCGCTCCCACAGGTAGACCGCAATCTTCTGTGGGAGCGAACTTGTTCGCGAAGGGGGCAACGCGGTCTGCCTGCTTAAACCGGCTTGGCCCCCATCAACCCCGCAATGGCGATAAAACACACCCCGCAAAACAGGGCGAGGGCCAAGGTGAATCTTGGGTGGCCGATGACGGTGGGGACGCGCAGGCGGTTGAGGCGCACCAGCAGCCATGCCCAGCTCAGCGTCCCGAGGGCGTACAGAATACTTGCGGCCAATAACCAGGTTTGACCCAATGGCCAACCTGCGTAATGCACTAACCACCAGCCGCTGATCGGCAAGGTCAACAAACACAGGGCCATCAAGATCCAGGCGAACAGCCAGGGCCGTTGCAGGGTGCGACGCTGGGCGGTAAGGTCGCCAGCGCGACGGCCACGAATAACCCCGACCACCAGCCCCAAGGCGCTGAGGAAAAACAGCACGGTGGCGATCATGTGGACGATTTTAATAGCGTTGAAATGTTCCATTTTCGGTGAATCCCTGTTCAGACCGTGTTGGTCAGCTTAGCAGCGCGTCGGCTAATTCCGGGGCGTTAACCCAGGAACAATTTGTAAGCCGGGTTTTCGCTTTCATCCCAATACGGGTAGCCGATTTCCGCTAATGCTGCCGGAATCAGGTGACGCTCGTCTTCCGGCACCACCAAGCCAGCCACCACCCGACCGTCCGCCGCGCCGTGGTTAC
>NZ_JAMFRV010000198.1 GCF_026224925.1 Pseudomonas sp.
CATCACTTGTTCACGGCTGAGCAGCGTGGTGCCAAAGTGCATCAACTCGGCAACGGTCCGGCCATCGCGAGCCCCTTCCATTAACGCGGCGGCGATGTAGGCCATAGCCTCCGGGTAGTTGAGCTTCACGCCCCGAGCGAGGCGCCGTTCAGCCACCAGGCCTGCGGTAAAAATCAGCAGCTTGTCTTTTTCGCGGGGAGTCAGGTCCATGTTTGGTTCCGTGTCATATCAATTGAGGAGCGCAATCCCTGTGGGAGCAAATTCATTCACGAATGTCGCGACGCGGTACATCAGGTGCTCCAGATTCTAGGCGCAATAGCTTCACGTCCCAACAACTCAGGACGTAACAGCTTCCATAATTCAATCAGCCAAGCGCGTGCGTGCAGGGCTTCGTCGGCCAGGCAGCGGGCGACCAACAGGCCGGGTAATTGGCTCAGGTCGCCGCGAACCGGCATATTGTCAGCCAAGTTACGGCACGCTTCCAATAACTCGCTGCTGGCTTCACCGGTCACCAATAACGTGGCAAATACCGGTTTGCCACCCAAGCCAATGGGCGAATCGAGCAAGCCGTCATTGCCGACAATCCGTTGCCGTTCATGCCACAACAACCGGCCATCGCGACGGATCTCGACCTTCGATTGAAAATGCCCGAGATCAAAACGCTCGCCACTCGCGGGGCGGCCCAAGGCAACCACGTCCCAGTAAAGGGCGCGTGCATCGCTTTGCAGATCGATGTGAGTAGTGAGTTCGGCCTGAGCGGCGCTGAAGACGATGGTCTCTTGTGGCAGCCATTCCAGCGTGCCGCCGGCTTCGACGCTCAGCTCCAGTTTTTGATACGCCGGGCCGGCCGCGCGATACCACTTGGCAGCGCCGGGGCTGGTCAGTTGCGCCCAGGCGTCGGCACCGACATTCACCGAGATATCCAGACGGTCACCGCCAGCGATCCCGCCCGGTGGATGCACGATGATGTGTTGGCACACCTCAGGGCCTTCGGCATACAGATGCTTTTGCACCCGCAGCGGACCTTGATGGCGGCGCAGGGTCGGGCGTGTGCTGTCACCGAAACGGCCATAGCCCAGCTCCAGCTCGGCATGCCAGCTGGGGGTAAACAGCGCGGTGTGGGCAGGAAGGTTCATGGTTGGGTCATTGATTGAAGAGTTCGCACCTTAGCGGATTGCCGCATCAAATTGTAACCAGCCCACGAACCCCTTGAGCTTCCATGTCTTCACCTCGGCCTTGCTGAACGATCTCGCCACGGGACATCACCAGGTAGTGATCCGCCAGTTCAGCAGCGAAATCGTAGAACTGCTCGACCAACAGAATCGCCATGTCGCCTTGTGCGGCAAGTTTTTTGATCACTGCGCCGATCTCTTTGATCACTGAAGGTTGGATGCCTTCGGTGGGCTCATCCAGAATCAGCAGGCGAGGGCGGCTGGCCAGCGCACGGCCGATGGCCAGTTGCTGCTGCTGACCACCCGACAAGTCGCCGCCGCGGCGTTGCTTCATTTGCAGTAACACCGGGAACAATTCGTAGATAAACGCCGGGACTTCCTTGGCCTCGGAGCCAGGGAAGCGGGACAGGCCCATAAGCAGATTTTCTTCCACGGTCAGGCGGCCGAAAATTTCACGGCCCTGAGGCACGTAAGCGATTCCGGCGTGCACGCGTTGGTGCGGTTTGAACCCGGTAATGGTTTTTCCTTCCCACTGCACCGCGCCTTCTTTGGACGGCAGCAGGCCCATCAAGACTTTGAGTAACGTGGTTTTGCCCACGCCGTTACGGCCCAGCAGGCACGTCACTTCGCCGATTTTTACCTCGAAGGACAAACCGCGAAGAATGTGGCTACCGCCGTAATACTGATGGAGCTTGTCGACTTGCAGCATGGTTTGCCTCTCGTTTATCGACGTCGTCTGAGCCGGCCTCTTCGCAGGCAAGCCTGCTCCCACAGTTGAGCGCATTTCCCTGTGGGAGCAGGCTTGCCTGCGAAGGGTTCGCCTCGGTCTAGCGCCCTAAATACACTTCGATGACTCGTTCATCCGCCTGTACAGCTTCCAGCGAGCCTTCGGCCAGTACGCTGCCTTGGTGCAGAACGGTCACGTGGTCGGCAATCGAGCCGACGAAGCCCATGTCGTGTTCAACCACCATCAACGAGTGTTTGCCCGCCAGGCTTTTGAACAGCTCGGCGGTGAATTCGGTTTCGGCGTCGGTCATGCCGGCCACTGGTTCGTCGAGCAACAGCAGTTGCGGGTCTTGAACCAGCAGCATGCCGATTTCCAGAAACTGCTTTTGCCCGTGGGACAGCAGTCCGGCGGGGCGGTGCATCGAATGGGTCAGGCGAATGGTTTCCAGCACCTGCAAAATACTGTCCTGCTGCTCTCCGGTCAGCCGTGCACGCAAGCTGGCCCACACGGATTTGTCGGTTTTTTGCGCCAGTTCCAAATTCTCGAACACGCTCAAGGCTTCGAACACGGTCGGCTTTTGGAATTTGCGACCGATCCCTGCTTGAGCGATTTGCACTTCGCTCATCAGAGTCAGGTCCAGGGTTTCGCCAAACCAGGCTTTGCCGTGACTGGGGCGGGTCTTGCCGGTGATCACGTCCATCAGCGTGGTTTTGCCCGCACCGTTAGGACCAATGATGCAGCGCAACTCGCCCACGCCGATGTACAGGTTCAGATTGTTCAGGGCTTTGAAACCATCGAAACTGACGCTGATGTCTTCCAACGTCAGAATCGTACCGTGACGGGTATTCAGCCCTTTACCGACCATCTGCCCGAAGCCAATGGCATCACGGCTGGTGCCTGCGTCAGAGTTTGGGGCCAGGATCGGTTCGAGCATGAACGCAGGAGTCGGAGTGGTTTTCATTGCTCCCCCTTCTTTTTCAGCAGGCCGATCACGCCTTTGGGCAGGTACAAGGTCACGATGATAAACAGCGCACCGAGGAAGAACAGCCAGTATTCGGGGAACGCCACGGTGAACCAGCTCTTCATGCCGTTGACCACGCCAGCTCCCAGCAATGGACCAATCAAGGTGCCGCGGCCACCCAGCGCAACCCACACCGCCGCTTCAATGGAGTTGGTCGGCGACATTTCGCTGGGATTGATGATGCCAACCAGCGGCACATATAACGACCCAGCCAAGCCACACATGACTGCACTTAATACCCAGACGAACAGCTTGAACCCGCGTGGGTCGTAGCCGCAGAACATCAGGCGGTTTTCAGCATCACGCAGGGCGGTTAATACCCGTCCGAACTTGCTCAGCGCCAGGCGCCAGCCGACGAACAAACAGCCGAGCAGCAGGGCCACGGTGAGCAGAAACAATGTTGCCCGAGTGCCTTGGGAGGTAATGCTGAAGCCGAGAATGCTGCGGAAGTTAGTGAAGCCGTTGTTGCCGCCAAAACCGGTTTCGTTGCGAAAGAACAACAGCATCCCGGCAAACGTCAGGGCTTGGGTCATGATCGAGAAGTACACGCCTTTGATCCGCGAACGGAAGGCAAAAAATCCAAAGACCAATGCCAACAAGCCCGGCGCCAACACCACCAGGCACATGGCCCAGAGGAAGTGATTGGTTCCGGTCCAGTACCACGGCAACTCGGTCCACGACAGAAAAGTCATGAACGCAGGCAACTCATCGCCTGAGGTTTCACGCATCAGGTACATGCCCATGGCGTACCCGCCCAGGGCGAAAAACAAGCCGTGGCCCAACGACAGCAACCCGGCGTAGCCCCAGACCAGATCCAGCGCCAATGCGACGATGGCATAGCAAAGAATTTTGCCCACCAGCGTCAGGGTATAGGCCGAGACCTGCAGGCTGTTTTCCGCGGGCAGCAACGACAGCAGCGCCAGGGCGATCAGCAGTAGGAGGATCACCGCGCCAATGGCGAGGGTGATTGTTGAGCCGGCTTTACGCGCGGCGGTGACCAAAAGAGGCTGGTTCATCAGTCAATCACCCGCCCTTTGAGTGCGAAGAGTCCTTGCGGACGTTTCTGGATAAACAGAATGATCAGCGCCAGGATGAGGATCTTGCCGAGTACGGCGCCGATCTGTGGTTCGAGAATTTTGTTGGCGATGCCCAGCCCGAAAGCGGCCATCACGCTGCCCGCCAATTGACCGACGCCGCCGAGTACGACCACCAGGAACGAGTCGATGATGTAACTCTGGCCGAGGTCAGGGCCGACGTTGCCGATCTGACTCAGGGCAACACCGCCCAATCCGGCGATGCCCGAGCCCAGCCCGAACGCCATCATGTCGATCCGCCCCGTCGGAACGCCGCAGCAGGCGGCCATGTTGCGGTTCTGGGTGACCGCCCGTACGTTCAGGCCCAGACGGGTTTTGTTCAGCAGCAGCCACGTCAGCACCACCACCGAAAGAGCGAAGACGATGATCACGATGCGGTTATACGGCAGCACTAGGTTGGGCAGCACTTGAATGCCACCGGACAACCACTCTGGGTTGGCCACTTCAACGTTCTGCGCGCCGAACACCAGGCGCACCAATTGAATCAGCATCAAGCTGATGCCCCAGGTCGCGAGCAGGGTTTCCAGGGGGCGGCCATACAAATGGCGAATCACCGTGCGCTCCAGCAGCATGCCGATCAACGCAGTAACAAAGAACGCTACCGGCAGTGCAATCAATGGATAGAACTCAATGGCCGAGGGCGCGTAACGCTGAAACATCAATTGCACGACATACGTGGAGTAGGCACCCAACATCAGCATTTCGCCGTGGGCCATGTTGATCACGCCCAACAGGCCAAAGGTGATCGCCAAGCCCAGGGCCGCCAACAATAAGATCGAGCCCAGGGATAGACCGCTAAAGGCCTGGCCTAGTATTTCCCCTACCATCAATTTACGTTTGACCTGCGCCAGGCTGGTTTCGGCGGCGGTGCGCACCCCGGCATCGGTTTCGACGGTGGGATCAAGCAGGGTTTCCAGGCGGGTACGGGCCAGCGGGTCGCCGGTTTCGCCCAGTAAACGAACGGCCGCCAGTCTCACGCTCGGGTTGGTATCGACCAATTGCAGATTGGCCAATACCAAGGTCAGCGCGGTGCGCACATCGGCATTGGTTTCGGCGGTGAGTTGGTGGTTGAGGAACTCAAGCTGCGCCGGTTTGGCGTTTTTTTGTAGCTGTTGCGCGGCGCCCAGACGCAGCTTGGCGTCGGCAGCGAGCAATTGATGACTGGCCAATGCGGTATCAATCAAGCCCCGCAGGCGGTTGTTCAGGTGCAGTACTTGGGGTTGTCCGTCGAGTGTAAGTTGACCTTGTTCCAGCTCGTTGATCAGCTGGACGCGCGCAGGGTCAGGCTGTGCGGCCCAGGCTTCCAGCAGTTTGGCTTGTTCCACGGGGCTTGCGGCAACAAAGTCACCGGCATCGCTGGCGTGGGCTGTAAATGGCAACAACAGCACCAGGGCGAAAATGAGGCGGTACAGGGTGTTAAACATATCGGTGTCTCACAGTCTTGAGCGGACTCTGTAGGAGCCAACTTGTTGGCGAGATGGCTGATGCGGTGTGTCAGGCACGCCGCCTCGCCAACAAGTGGGCTCCTACAGGGAGAGGGTTAACCGATCAGTTGCTTTTCACTGCATAGTCCGGCTTCTTGTCGTTGCCAGGAATGAACGGGCTCCAAGGCTGAGCGCGGATCGGCTCCTTGGTCTGCCATACAACGCTGAACTGACCGTCTGCCTGGATTTCGCCGATCATCACTGGCTTGTGCAGGTGATGGTTGGTCTTGTCCATGGTCAGGACGAAGCCCGATGGCGCGTTGAAAGTTTGCCCCGCCATGGCTTCGCGAACCTTGTCGACGTCAACCGACTTGGCTTTCTCCGCCGCTTGAGCCCACATGTGAATACCGACGTAAGTCGCTTCCATTGGGTCGTTGGTTACCGCTTTGTCAGCACCCGGCAAGTTGTGCTTCTTGGCGTAGGCCTTCCAGTCCGCAACGAACTTAGTGTTGACCGGGTTCTTCACAGATTCGAAGTAGTTCCAGGCCGCCAGGTTACCCACCAACGGCTTGGTGTCGATGCCGCGCAGTTCTTCTTCGCCGACCGAGAACGCTACAACCGGTACGTCGGTAGCTTTCAGGCCTTGGTTGGCGAGTTCTTTGTAGAAAGGCACGTTGGAGTCGCCGTTGACTGTAGAAATCACAGCCGTCTTGCCACCCGCAGAGAATTTTTTGATGTTCGACACGATGGTCTGGTAATCGCTGTGCCCGAACGGGGTGTAAACCTCTTCGATGTCCTTGTCAGCAACACCTTTGGACTTGAGGAACGAGCGCAGGATTTTGTTGGTGGTGCGTGGGTAAACGTAGTCAGTACCCAGCAGGAAGAAACGCTTGGCGCTGCCGCCTTCTTCGCTCATCAGGTATTCGACTGCAGGAATAGCCTGCTGGTTAGGCGC
Source organism: Pseudomonas sp. (assembly GCF_026224925.1). Taxonomy (GTDB): domain Bacteria; phylum Pseudomonadota; class Gammaproteobacteria; order Pseudomonadales; family Pseudomonadaceae; genus Aquipseudomonas. The sequence goes on from NZ_JAMFRV010000198.1 coordinate 6,394, forward strand.
TGCGCCGGTGTAGAACACGTTCGGCGACATTTCTTCGCCTTCGTACTGCACTGGGTAGAACAGCAAGCCGTTGAGTTCTTCGAATACCGGCAATACCGATGTGCGCGACACCGAGGTCCAGCAACCGAACACTACGGCTACTTTGTCCTGGGTCAACAGCTGACGGCCTTTTTCAGCGAACAGCGGCCAGTTGGAGGCAGGGTCGACAACCACCGCTTCGAGCATCTTGCCGTTAACGCCGCCCTTGGCGTTGATTTCATCGATGGTCATCAACGCCATGTCTTTCAGGGACGTCTCCGAAATCGCCATGGTCCCGGACAATGAATGCAGAATCCCGACCTTAATGGTCTCGGCGGCCTGGATTGTCCAGCTCATGCCCATCGCGGCAATCGAGGCAGACAGTGTGAAAGCTTTGATCAGACTGCGACGCTTCATTTGGCTATCTCCATTCTTGGAATTTTCAGAGGGCGAGCTCGGTAGGTAAAACCGTATGTCTGAAATACCTTTAGCAAAGGCTGGGCCAACGCGTGAAAGGTCGCGAAATGGTACGAGTATGTCGTCGTCAATCAGCGTGGCGCACCTAAATAGCCCCTAAATAACCGGGCAGTGCATAGCCCTGCGCCCGCATGGTGCGCAGGACAATTGCCTAGGGAAACGCCGCCTGCCGGCCCGTATAGGTGTCGATGTAGAACTGAGGGATCTGTTCGGGTGCAGAGAAGTAGGCGTAATTAACGTTGTCCACGGTTTTGAACGCCATCAGTTGGAGCGGTGTTTCGGGCGCGATGCCTACATGGTCCCCCAGGAAGCTGGTGAACATGTTTTTCTTCGGTATTGAAGGGTCAAAAATCATGAAAATGGCGCGGTCATCCGAGCTGGCACTTTGGATGATGTAATCGTCATCACTCCAGCGTGAAGCATTCAGCGGGCTAATCGACGCAGACTGAATGCCTTTGTCGGCGAATATTATTCCTGGCTCGCCTTGCAAACGCTCAAGGCCGTTAGCCGATACATAGGCGGCGCGGAATGCCTGCCCCCGGTATTCATCCAGTTGATAAAACTCTTGCACAAAAGCGGTCGCGTCACTACTGACAATATTGGTTCTCAACGCATTATTAATCGCCGCAGAGCCGCCCTCGCAATAGGCCTCCACTTCAGGAAACAAGTGAGTATTGGCGTTTGCCAAAGAAAGGTAATCGGCTTCAAAGCGCAGACGTTGCAGTGGCGTTAGATGTTGGACAGCCGTAGGCCATTCGGCGATCAGTCGATCCAGGTGTTGGCTTGCCTTTAAATAGGTTTGTGCGCTGATACCGCTGGCTTGGTAAGGCGCTTTCAGCCACTGCCCCTCATTGCTTCGTAACGCGAACTCGTCAAGCTCCGTCAACATGCTTGAGTCTTGCGCAAGCCTGCGGTACAGCTTTTTATGGCCAAACAGATTGGCGTAAGGTCGGACGTAAAACGCTTGATTGTCGATCTCGATGCGCTGGAATTTCAGTGCGTCGAATAGAACGCTTCCCTCTCCTGTGCCGGATAACCCTGGCGTTGGATGTTGGCGCAGGATGCCAATATGTGGCTCACCGTCTGCCCCTATACGACGCGCAATAGGTTGGCGTAGGCCGCGAATCCGACTGCTCGGCAACAGTGGTCTGGATGCCAGAGCCAACTTGCCGATTCCTGCGGTGACCAGATAGTCGAGAGCAAACAAAAACTCTCGGGCAGCGCCCTCGAAATCGTCTTCTTCAATGGCCCTGAAACCGTTCCAGGCTTTATACAGGCCAAGTCCGAGTGCAATTGGAATAGACGCTGGCGGTGGTAAAAATAGCAGGGCGATGCTGGCGGTCATATGCATCGCCGTGTAGTTTTGCTGGATCTCGACTTCACGAGCGCTGAGCAAATTAGCGGTGGCATCGGTCCGCAGGTGAGCGATTTTCAGGTCGTGATTTTCGGTAAGAAAATCTCGGGTTTGTTCAACGAAACTTATGGCCTCCCACAGTAGGTCGGGTATCGGAACCGGCGATGGTAAATATTTGAAGAACTCCGGGAAACGGTAACTTTTTAACCGTTGATCCAACTGCAAGCTTCTTAGCGCCCGCGGCCTATTGGCAATCGGGAGTTGAAGCATCAGGTAATGGGAAAAATCCGGCTTATCCAAAAAATCGCTCTTCGCACTGGCCATGTTTGCGAACCACCGAAAAACGATGCCGTCAGGCGCGTTTAATGTACACAGCACCATGCCCTGTTCACTGCTGTCCTGCGGCGCGATTTTCAGCACGTTGGAGAGCGTTGCCTTGTTGATAGCCAAGAACGTCACCAGAATCTTTTGGCCCTTTACCTGCCTGTCAGCCGATGCCCCTGGCGCATCGATCACCGACTTTATCCACTCCAGGCAGTGTTGTGGAAGGTCCTGAGCCGTGGCGCTGAGCAGACCCAAGCGCATCTGCATCCTGCTGAGACGTGTCGCCAACATCAGCAGTGATTTCGCGTAGATCGAATTTTCGAGTCGCTCTACCATGAACGTATTGACGGTGACGGGGTTGCTCAACCGTTCACTCAGGTCCGCGATAAATGTTTTATCCAGGCTCTTGAGTGCCTCACCGTTCTTGCCGGTGACAGTGATGCTATGGGCAGACTCAAGCTTTAGCGTGCTGGGCTTTTC